>CAMWWF010000042.1 GCA_947177885.1 uncultured Lachnospiraceae bacterium | reverse complement strand
CCCTTTTTTTTTAAATCTTAGGCGCCCACCGTCCTCTTACACAAGCCTTACCGCGGGATCGGGAGCTGTGTAAAAGAGACAGTTAGTAATAAATTCCAAACATGCTCCGGCCAAGAAAGTATTGAAAATAAATATCAGCTGTGTTACAATGCATTTAAGCGTCACAAAATTATTTATTTCTGTTCTTTATCGGCATATGGGAGAATAAAATTAATTGCTTAAAGAATCATCCCGGTTTTATTTTATGGCAGGATAACCAAATACGGCTATGTTACCATAGAATAGAGCCGACTTTTTATCTGTCAGCGTTATTTTATCTACATAATATATGCACGAAAAGTTTTCATAAACATAAATATCATACACATCAAACGAAAAGGAGAAACAAAATGCGAAGAAGTGTAAAGATAATGGTTGGATTACGGGTGGCAGCCGCCTTTCTGTCCATGCTGCTGTTCAGTGTACTGACTACCAGAAACATTATCAACATTGATCGTTCTGAAGAAGCCAATACTGCGGTAAACGCGCTGTTAACACGGGCTCAACAGGCGGAAGTCGCTCATTACAAATGGGCAAGCAACCTCAGTAATGCTTTGTATGCGGGCACGGAATTTACCGGCAGTACGGATCCTACCGGATGTATACTGGGACAATGGATCTATGGTGACGCAGGAACTACCGATGAAACTATTCTGGGCCTTCGCTCCCAGCTGCAGCCTCTTCACGAGGAACTCCACCAGTCAGCTATTTATGTACTGGAGCTTATGGAGACAGATCCGGAGCAGGCACAGAACTATTATCAGGAGACGATCCAGAGTAATCTGGGTGTTCTGGTAGGTCTGTTGGATGAAGTCATAGCACAGGGAACGATCCTTAATGATACAAGCGCAGCGCATTTGAGAAACATTATAGACATCATGCATATCGTCACTGCCGCAGGCTTATGTCTTGCGCTGCTCTGCCTTTTAAGCCTGGTAGTATATGTGATGAAGCGTATAGTCAAGCCCATCCTTGTTATCACGGACAAAACCAAACCTCTGTTGGAAGGCCGTCTGAATATAGAACTGAATTACCATCGCAATGACGAAATCGGCGATCTGGCCAAGACACTTAAGCATTCTATGGAGCAGACGAATCAGTACGTGGAAGACATCAACCGCATTATGCACCAGCTTTCCCTTGGCAATTTTAATGTTGCCGCCTCGGTGCCTTTTATCGGAGATTTCCGTTCTATAGAGGAATCTATTGACAGCTTTACGACTTCGCTCTCTCTGGCCATGACCAACATAAATAAGATACAGAACGATGTATTTGACCACGCAAAGAATCTCTCCAACAGCGCTCAGTCGTTAGCCCAGGGCGCAACAGAACAGGCCAGCGCGGTGGAAGAACTTTCCGCTACCCTGAACGATCTGTCCAGAAGTGCAAAACAGAATATTGAAATGGCCTCCAACGCTCAGGATAATGCACATCTTACCGGAGAACAGGTCACTCTCAGCAGCCAGCAGATGGAACTGCTTGTGGAAGCAATGAAAGATATCAGTGCAGCTTCCACCCAGATAGAAAAAATAATTTCCACGATTGAGAGTATTTCCTTCCAGACGAATATTCTTGCGTTGAATGCCGCCGTAGAAGCCAGCAGGGCCGGAGAATCAGGCAGAGGCTTCGCAGTGGTAGCCGAAGAGGTACGCAGCCTTGCAGGCCAGTCGGAACAGGCAGCCAAGGCCACCAAAGATTTGATTGAAAGTTCTGTAAAAGCTGCTGAACGAGGCAATCAGATCGTAACCGAAGTCACCACTACATTACAGAGGACTATAGATCTTGTACTCCAGTCCAACGATGCTATTGGCGAGATCACTGACGCGGTACATACGGAAGCTACTGCTATTTCACAGGTAGCAGAAGGTCTTGAACAGATTTCCGCTGTGGTTCAGACCAACTCTGCCAGCAGCGAAGAATCTGCAACGGTCAGCGCTGAATTATTTAATCAGGTAAACCTCTTGCAGGAACAGACCAACGGTTTTCAGCTCAAATAGTATTCTCGCTTAACTGCAGAATAATTGATATTTAACCCTGCAGCCTCAGTTTTCAAAGTAATATTTGGCAAAGCAATTACTATATTCATATAATTCACCCGTCAATCTGTTTATTCAATCCTCCATTTAAATGAAGGTTGGATCGAACGGATCGGCGGGTGAATTTATTTTCTTATGCATAACATTACATAATCCTTTATTTCCTGCGATTGGAATATACTTATGGGAATTACAGATCAGCCGTCGCAAACTTTTGATTTATCCTTTGTATTGATCTTTGAGAAATGCAAACACTTTCCGGGACATGCCTCCACACATCTGCCACATCGGATACACTCTGGGGAAGTGGATATTTCATCGATTGAAAGAGATACCGGACATGCCTCCTCACAGGCCATGCAGGAAATGCACTTCTCCTTCTCCCAGTGGATCTGTACAAGACTAAAGCGGTTGAACCACCCATATATCGCTCCCAGCGGACACAGATACTGACAAAAGGGCCGATATACCTTTACTGAGAGTACTATGATAATCAACAGGATTCCCAGCTTCCAGAGGAACAGTCCTCCTATCTGGCTGCGAAGTAATTCATTGGAAGCAAGAAGAGGTACCGCACCAAACAAAGTTCCCGACGGACACAAATATTTACAAAACGCCGGTACCTTTGCAAATCCACCGAATAAAAACAGGGAACCGACACCCACCAGCAGAAACAGGACTACATATTTTCCATATTTCAGAACAGAATGGTAAGGCAACCTCTTTCTCTTACGGAAAACAGGGATTTTGTGCAGAAGATCCTGTACAAGCCCAAAAGGACAGAGCCAGCCGCAGATGAAACGCCCCAGAAGGCTTCCGAACAGGAAAAAAAATCCCAGCGCCCCAAAAGGGATATGAAAGCCCTGCCGGTTCAGCAATGCCTGGAGTGCCCCTATGGGACAGGAGGCAACCGCCCCAGGACAGGAATAACAGTTTAATCCCGGGACACAGGCATATTTCAGACTGCCCTGATATATTTTTCCGTTCATAAAACCATATGCATATCCGTTCGTAATAATTGTAAAAATGAGTTGAACCGTTAAACGCAATTTCTTCATTCTTAACCTTT
The DNA here is from genome assembly GCA_947177885.1 of uncultured Lachnospiraceae bacterium. Next base: position 10,108 of record CAMWWF010000042.1, on the reverse strand, counting down.
CCATTCTTCCGGTCATTTCAATACGCTCAGGCAAACAATTGTTTACAGACCTTCGCATTTCCAGATATATTCATGCAGTTCCCTGTATGCTTTTAGCCAATGCCTATACATTCCATGCAGATCATTACAGCCTTTCTCCATATTACGGCAAGCTGACCTCCGGCTGCGCCGATCCCAAGAAACAGAATTCCTGCCATCATTCCCCAGAGCCATGTCATTCGTCTATTGTTCTTCCAGAAGCGCATTGATCATTTCCTCCCATGCCGACTTATCCTTAGAACCGACCACCGTATCCAGGATCACTCCGTCACTGTCAATAAAGAAAGTGGTCGGAACCGCTGTCACATCCGTAAGGAGCGCATAATACACCGATTCATTTAAGATCAAATGTGTGTAGTCCGCTCCTGTTTGTCCGATCAGATCCGATGCATAATCCACAATTTTCTGATCCATTCCCTCCTGCACATCACTGATAATGCCAATGATCTGAAATTCCTCCGGATCATATTCAACGGCCAGTTCACCCAGATCCGGCATTTCTCTCAGACAGGGGTTGCAGTAGGTTGCCCATACATTAACCATTGTAAGCTTCGATTCTGAAAAGATTTCGGATGAGACCACATTCCCTTCCACATCCTGCCCTTCAAAAGCAATCCGGGACATGGACTCCTCCTTTTCAGAAGACGATGCATCCACGGATTCCTGTACCGTACTGCTTTCTTCTTTCGTCATATCAGTCGTTTTCCCGCAGCCGCCCAATAAAATCAGCGCTGCAATGGATAACAGACCTGTTTTATACCTTTTCCACATAGCCGGTCCTCCTTATATTAATATGCGCCATCAGGCACACAAAGGCTTTCGGAATCTCATCAGGCAAAAAGGAGCTTCTGACAAGCCATGTACCCGTAAAGCAGGCTGTCACACTAAGAAAATGTGACAGCCTCTCTCATGGATCTTCAGACTGTTCTATACCTGTCAGCAACATAATACCTTCTGTTACTTCAAACATTTACCCTCTGCAATAAAATTGCTCACATGACCGGAAGTCCGTACCGCACTATTGTTTTCCAACAATACTCTTGCGGATCATATCCACAGGGATCATGGTTGCAGCCAGAATCACAACAGCAATCCAACCCATAATACCGAAGGGTACGCAGCTGAACATATTGCCGATCCATGTGAAGATAGGCAGAGGTATCAACGCCGCATTTACTATAGCTGCCTGTACCAGAATAATGGTAAAGAACACTTTGAGAAATCCTGTATTCTCATTCAGTCCTTTGAAAATTCCAAACCCATCGTCCCTGACATTAAATCCGTTAAACAATGCACTCACAATGAACAGTACGAAATATCCCGTCAGATGCATGCTGTTCGGAGTGCCATCCAGAACCTGTCCGGATCCGTCCACTGCCCAGCCGCCAAATAAATTTGCAAAGAATGGCAGTTTCAAAAATGCAAAGCTGATGATCGTAAGCCATGCTCCCATGGTAACTATCTGCGCCATCATCTTCCTGCTGACAATGTTCTCGTCCCTTCTTCTGGGTTTTTCCCTCATGTACTTTTCCAGTGCCGGCTCATTGCCAAGCATGATCGCTCCCAGTCCATCCATGACCAGATTCACGAACAGCAGATGTGTTACCTTAAGCGGCTCGTCCACGCCAAAGAATGGAGCAATGGCACTGACTACAACTGCTGCCACATTGATCACCAGCTGGAACTTACAGAATTTCAGGATGTTATGGTAAATGGTTCTGCCATACCAGATGGCATCCTTAATAGATTTAAAGTTATCATCCAATACCACTATCTTACCGGCTTCCTTGGCAGCCTCGGTACCGCTTCCCATAGCAAATCCCACATCCGCTCTCTTCAATGCGGGCGAGTCATTCACGCCGTCTCCCGTCATACCTACTACCAGATTCATCTCCTGACAGAGCTTAACCATACGGGATTTATCCGTGGGCAATGCCCTGGCAATGACTCTGATATCCTTTATGATCGCCTTGACCTCATCATCACTCATATTATTCAGCTCGGCAGAGGTCAATGCCTTGTCAGAATCATTTCGGATCAGCCCCGCGTCCTCTGCAATGGATACGGCTGTCTCCAGCCTGTCACCGGTGATCATGACTACCTGAATGCCGGCCTCCTGCACTTCACGGATGGCATCCTTTGCCTCCGGTCTTACATCATCACGGATTGCCACCAGACCGATCAGGACAACATCCTCATTGATCCTGCTTTCCACAAGCTCTTTATTGGAATAGCCAAAGGCAAGCACTCTCATGGCTCTGGATGCCAGTTCATTGATCTTCTCATTTAATTCATCAAAGTTCAGGTCCATTTCATTTCCATTCTTGTCCAATGCCTTTGTGGCAACCGCCAGCAATCTCTCCGGAGCACCTTTGTAAAAGGTCTTACACATGCTTTTAATGTGTACCTGGCTGAATTTATTTGCCGAATTGAAGCCCTGAAATTTATCAGCCACACACTCCATATTATTTGCCAGCAGATTGAAGGTGTCTTCCCCGATAAATTTCATCAGAGCCTGATCCGTGGCATTTCCGCCGATCACTTTGTGTGAAGCATCAAACAGAGATGAAGTATTCTTGCCGATGGCCACATCTACAAGACCTTTCACCTTCCCATAGTTCTTCAGCTCGCTTATGGGAATGGTCTCTCCCTGAGCAGTAAAAAATTCCACTACCTCAAGCATACCTTTAGTGATCGTACCTGTCTTATCGCTGAACAGAATATTCAGGGAACCCGCCGTCTCGATACCTTCGGCCTTCCTCACCAATACATTATGATCCAACATCTTACTGGTATTCTGCATCAGCACAAGAGATATCATCAGAGGCAGTCCTTCCGGAACAGCACACACAATAATTACAATGGCAAGTGAAACCGCTCTTACCACATCCTGAAGGATCTGAGACCAGCCGGTTGCCAGGTATTCACTGACGCCTCCCGCCTTCGTCACAAAGAAAATGATATAAAGAACAGCGATCACCGCCGCACCGATGTAACCAAAGGTGGAAATCTGATTTGCCAGTTTGGAAAGCTTTACCTTCAGCGGTGAATCCGGTTCCTCTTCCTGCATCTCTTCCGCCATCTTACCCATCATGGTCTTCAGACCCACTTTACGTACATCCAGAATACCTTCTCCGTCGAACACCACCGCGCCCCTGAACAGGGAATATTGATCCACAAAGGTATCACCCGTAATATCGTCAGGCAGCTCCACATGGCCCTGGGCAGCGTTCTTCTTGCACTCCTCCGCCTCACCGTTTAACGCGGAATTATCCACCCGGATATCGCCGTCCACCAGAATACCGTCCGCAGGAATCTTATCGCCGGATTGAAGCAGTACACTGTCGCCCACAACCACGTCGTCCACTTCGATCACTGTGACCATGCCGTTGCGGTATACCTTACAGGTATCCTTTTTCGTACTGTCTTTCAACTGACGATACTTTGTATCGCTGGCCACGCTTGTCTTGGCGGAAACGAAAGCTACGATCAGCACCGCTACGACAGTGCCCACAGGCTCGTAGATCTCCGCATAGCCCAGGAAAAACATCACGATCATGATCGCCGCGATCACCAACAGAATCTTGATCATGGGATCACCGAAAGTCTCCTTAAAGGCCTCCCAAAAAGTAGTCGGCTCAGACTCAGGAATCGCATTGGAACCGTATTTCTCACGGGAGTTTTTTACTTCCTGATCTGAAAGTCCTTGATATTTCATCTTTATACCCATCTGCGCGCTGCGGCACGCATATACACAACGAAATCTTTCCGTTGTCATAAATAAACAGTTGAACACGCATTTTTGTTCAACCTTGTATTTCCCCGTTTCATAAGAGCATTTTTATACTACATATATCTTCCAACCAGTTCTCCCAGACCCGGATCGTTTGTTCCCTGGCCAATGGCATTGAACTTCCACTCTCCATTACGTCGGTAAATCTCTCCGAATATCATCGCTGTCATTCCGGAATAATTATCCGTCAGGCTGTATTTGCACATTTCCATATTATTGCCCGCATTCACCAGACGTATGAATGCATTTTCGATCATTCCAAAATGTTGGTTTCTCTGCACCGCCTGATAAATGTTGACTACCAACACAATCCTGTCATATTCGGCCGGAATCCTGGCAAGATCCACTACGATCTGCTCATCATCTCCGTCTCCCGCACCGGTCAGATTATCCCCCATATGCTCTATGGTTCCGGTGGGATGTCGGAGATTACCGTAGTAGACAACATCCTCCTTGTGGATCAATTTACCGTTGATCAGTGCCAGTGCCGACGCATCACAGTCGATTGCCTGAGGCTTCGGGGCGAAAAATCCTGTCTTTCTTTTCACCTCATCCCACCCCAGGCCGACGATCACCTTAGAAAGTCCTGCATTATCCTTTGACAGACTGACCTTCTGTCCCTTCTGTAAACTAACTGACATTATTCTCTCCATTCCAGTTCTGTATTCATCCCTGCAGTGTCATGACAGATCGATCCCCGTCTGTTACACAGCCAGCGATGGATCCGGCACCTTACAGGTAAATGTTATGTTAATCCGGACTGCATTCCCTGCAATCTGTTTCGTTGTAACAGTTCAGACAGCCCCTCCTGCGAAGTCAATGATCGCAGTTCGGTGACCTTTCTGAACTGATACGTTTCGTCCCAACACTTTCGTTTTTTATGAAGAAGGGTTTCCTTCCATATTTTATTTACGTCCCGGTTTCCAGTTCATACCCCATCCGAACGCTCTGTCCAGATCCTCATGTCCTCTGAAGAAACGGATGATCTTTTCCACACTGAACGTCTCATCATCACGATTTTCGAACAGCACCAGACCACACATGATATCCTTGGAATTAAACTCATCCATGCGCACGATAATGTCTTCCGCACCGGGATATTTGATCGTAACCACTGCGTCCGCCTGTTTCCAGTTCGCAATTCCCTCATAAATAAAAGTATATACAAGAATCCGTCTGATATCCGCGATCTGGTTACCGTTGATCCTCAGATTCTCTCCTGCTGCCGCCGCTCCTGTTCTGTCATCACCGTCCAGTGCAATGAAAGGCGGATATTGCAGGGAACCGAAAGCATTTCCGAGAGCCTGCACGGCTCCCTTTCTGCCGTCCTTTAGTTCATACAAGCATCCCAGATCCAGATCGATGGCACCGCCGCCCAACAGACCGGACAGGAAGCCTTTCTTTCCGGAGTTCCAGTTCAGATTCACCAGAATCTCACCCAAACCTCCGGATGCTTTCTTCGTAAGATTTACCTTTTGACCTTTTTGTAAACTGATCGCCATATTCTCTTCTCCTTATTTCAGTTTCACCTCTGAAGCTGTTTTTGCATTTTTGTTCTGTCTCTGAAGCCGTTTTGTTTTACTGTCCGTTACCTCTTCACACCGTCTGTCTGACGATATGCATTCCTGTACAGAGATGCTGTCAGTTTTCTATCTCAACGCCGAAATTCGCGCATAACGCCGCCAGACCACCCTGATAACCACTGCCGATGGCGTTAAATTTCCACTCGCCGCCATTCTTATATAATTCACCAAAAACAGCTGCCGTCTCTATGGAAAAATCCTCTCCCAGATCATAGCGCAGAAGCTCTTCCCCATTAGCCTCATTATAAATCCTGATAAACGCATTATTTACCTGACCGAAATTCTGACGTCTCTGCTCTGCCTCATATATGGTTACCGTAAAAGCAATCTTGGTAATGTTGGCAGGCACCAGGGACAGATCGATCTTGATCTGCTCATCGTCCCCCTCCCCTGCTCCGGTGAGATTATCACCCATATGCTTCACGCTGCCTGACGGATGCTCCAGATTGCCGAAAAACACAAAGTCACTCTGATTGGATACCTTACCGCTGTCCGCCAAAAGGAATGCAGCCGCGTCCAGATCAAAATCTCCTCCGGTATCAAACTGATTTACGTCCCAGCCAAGTCCCACTACCACTTTATTCAGCCCCGGATTTCCTTTCGTCAGACTGACTTTCTGTCCTTTTTGTAAAGAAACTGCCATCTTTCATTCCTCCATTCTCATACCTACTCTACACTGCAATGCCCTGCAGTATAAACAATTTGAAACAGTTCTTATGCCACTTCTATGCCGTAATGCGCACACAATGCCGCCAGACCACCCTGGAAACCGCTGCCGATCGCATTAAACTTCCATTCACCGTTATTCTTGTACAGCTCGCCTACCACAATTGCCGTCTCTATGGAGAAATCCTCTCCCAGATCATAACGGATCAATTCCTGTCCTGAAACCTCATCCACAATACGGATGAACGCATTGGATACCTGTCCGAAATTCTGACGTCTCACATCCGCGTCATAAATGGTAACCGTGAAAGCAATCTTGGAAATATTTCCGGGAATCTTTGTCAGATCCACTTCAATCTGCTCATCATCCCCCTCACCTTCTCCGGTCAGGTTGTCACCCATATGCTTCAGAGCTCCGCTGGGATGCTCCAGATTTCCGTAGAAAATGAATTCCTTCTCTGTGGGACATCTGCCATTGTCACCTGCCATAAAAGCAGCCGCATCCAGATCGAAATCCGCACCTGAATCATAGGCGTTTACATCCCATCCCAGACCTACCATGATCTTCTTCAACCCGGGATTTCCTTTTGTCAGATCTACTTTCTGTCCTTTTGATAAATTAATCGGCATATCTTAGCCCTCCTTATATATAATAAACTTAATAATACCCAATAGAAAATACGCACGCCAGTCTCTTTGAGAGACATCCTTGGAATTCCTCCCATATTTATTTTGCATCCGGCATATGATATCTCTGATTAAAATCTGTCTTGATCTTCTCAAGTCTTACCTGATCTTCCACACGCTGCTTTCTGGCTCTTTCCTGAATCTGACGGGTCTCATCGATACCGTTTACAATGGTTCTCCAGGTAGTTTCCAAAGTCTCTATCTTAATGGAGCTTCCGGAAGCCAGCTGTGCCGTAAGCTTAGACTGCTCCACCGTATTTCGCGCGTTTTTGATCAGCATCTCATTTGTCTTCGCATCTAGCGCTGACATTGCCTCCGCCTGGATCCGCTGACGCTTCAGCATGATCGCCTGGGCCAGAGCCTGCTTAAACACGGGAAGAGTGATGATAAACGCGGAATTGATCTTCCTCACCAGGTTCATATTGCTGAATTCCATGGTCTTGATCATGGGAACAGACTGCATCGCCACGCTTTCTGCGGTTCGCAGATCCTGTGTCCTCTGCTCCAGCATCATCAATGCCTGTTGCAGACTTTGCAGCTCAAACTGTATGGAGGTATCCCCTGTCTCATCCATCTCCCTCTGCCTTTTGGCAATATGGTCTTCCAGTTCCCGGCATCCCTGCTCACCCGCAAGGATATACTTGACAAGCTGATGATAATACTCCACATTGGATTCAAAAAGCTGATCCAGTTTCCGGTTGGACTGTTTGATCTCGGACTCATATTGCTTCAGCTGGACATAGATCTTGTCCACTTCTTCGCCCATGGTGTGATACTTGTTCAGAATCTTATCCAGCTGTTTTCTCAGGTTTCCGAACAGCTTTCCGAACAGAGTGGGATTATCCTTGATCTCATCAATGTCGAACTTCTCCATGATCTTCGCAAGAGTATTCAACATCTCGCTGGATTCATCCAGCTGAGTCATATCCATACTGTTCAATACCACATCTGATGCTCTGGAGATACCTTCCGCAGCTTCCGCTCCGAAAGACACTATGGTTTCCAGATTGTTGATCTCGATGGTGCTGACCAGCGCATCCACCTCGGCCGAATTTGTAAGCTGCGCGTTCATCTGCTGCCTGTCCGCAACAATATCGTAGCTCTCCACCACCATTACCTCATTTTTCGTATCCGGCATCGTAACCACCTCCGGCGGCTGTGCCGTCTTCGTGAAATCCAATCCCATGCTTTATTCTCCTCTCTTGAATATCTTGTCACGCCAGGAACGACGCGGATTTATAGAAATCGTATCAAAATCGGGAATCGTCAGGTCATAAACATACTCGCCGATCTGATGCTCTTCCATACTTTTATTGTTCAAATACCTTTCCACACACTGATATCCGGTAGGCACATAGAAAACAATATCAAATCCCGCCAGATTTAAGAAAGCCGTCAATATACTGTCCTCTAAAGAGATCACTGCCTCCGAAGTGTTAATATATACAATCTTGGGATTCTTCCTGGTAAAATCAAATTTCTGCAGCATCCGCAGAATGTCTTTGTTCAGATTCAGCACAGTTGCAATTGCCGTATACTCTGTGCCATTTTCATAAATTCCCCTTATTAGCTTCCGATCCAGCAATAATTGAAGTTTGTCCAGAATATGTTCCTGTATCTCATCCCGCAAAACACCGTATGTGTAGCAGGAATGAGCCTTTATCTTCGCCCTCTGCAGTTTTCCGTTTTTCAGAAATCCTGTGGCATAAGCTCTGACCGGATTCGGATCCTCCGGCCGAAGGTAGGGCGCACCTTTGATCAGCAGCGTATCCGGTGTCAAAAGCTTCTTGATTCCGACCCAGTAAGGCTGTACAAGCCCGTCCTTTATTCCGCACACCTTGGCGCAGATCACGGGCATAGTCACTACGGAATCCGTCACATCAAAATTGGGTCTGTACTTTAACTCCTGATCCCACAAAATAGCAATCTCTTCATAAATAGACTGTAATGTGGCGGATACTCCTTTCCGGTACTGTTGATTACGGTACATTCCGGAATCCTGATACATAATGGTATCCAGATCCCGCTCCGCATGATACGCGGCAGTTGACAATTGCAGATCTGCATTTTCCCTGGGAAACCGGCTGACCTGCAGAGAATCATTAAAATGTATCACATACAGATCATCCGCCTGCAGACAACATTTCCTGTTCCGGTCAGGAACGAGTATCAGTACATCCACCGGTAGCCTGCTTAAATACCGAAGGAAAAAAGCTTCCGTTTCATTCCTGCATCCTCCCAGATAGACAAAACATCCCACCCGGGTGCTATCCCATCCTTTGAACAAAGCATCCTGAAAACGTTTCAGCCAGCACAACAGATAAATTGTCCTGTTGGTCAGCCTGTTCAGATTCCCCTCCACACTTTTGGCTTCCCCCGGTACCACATCGGCAAATGCCTTACGCAGGATCCTCTGGAGTTCCGGATCAGGGGCGAAAATAATATTGGGCATCAGATCCATGATCAGCTGATTCACATCTTTATACTGCTTTCTCCTGATGGTGCTGATTTCTTCATTGGAGGGCGGCAGCAGCTCTGACTCCACAATAACCGGATTTCTGCCGGCCCCGGCCATTTCCATCTGAAAACGATACAATTCATTCAAATAAGTCAGCTTGTCTTCCACGCCTTCTATCCGCAGAAAACAATTATAAAAGAACCTCTCGTCCCGTCCTCTGTCCCGAACCGGCTTCTGCACATCCGCAAGCCCTTTTCCGTCCATCCACGCATTCGTACAATTCTGCAGCCTGGGCGGCGTACCATACAGCCTTTCCGCGTTTGCGCGCTCTTCTATTTCCTTCCGCAGATCTTTGATACAAAATTCCTGAGGAAATTCTCCCATCCCCGGCAGTTCCAGCTTCCGCGAAAGACGGGAATCCCGGTCCAACGCGCAATAGCCTCCATCTCCCTGATATTGCAGGAGTACTATATCGCATCCCGCTCCTGACAGGATGCATAGAAATTTTAACTCGTAATTACTGATGCTGCCTTCATATAATATCTTTGGAATCCGGTTCTCCCCCAGCTGACTGACAACTCTCTCGAATTTATAATAGAGCCAGCACATAAATTTTATGAAGGCGTTGCGCAACATATTGTCATTTTTCCCCTCTCTGCGCATGGCATCCAGGGTATCATATAAAGCTCCCGCCACATTCTTCCGCTGATAATCATTCATCCTCGGAAGCCATTTCTGCAGGCCGGAAAGCAGAAAGCCCATGCTGAGCTGAAACTGCATTCCCATAATTTCTTCATAATATGCCAGATTTTTCTCATCGGGATTAGGGATCTTGCCTTCTATTACCACACCTGTCTTTCTGGCTTCCTCATAGTAACGTAC
>CAMWWF010000041.1 GCA_947177885.1 uncultured Lachnospiraceae bacterium | reverse complement strand
CCTCATCCAGGGCAAAGTCATTGGTAGTATTTGTAATGTATTTCCGCCACAGTTCCTCATCGGCCTCCAGAGGATGCCCGCTCAGATAGATCCCCAAAACCTCCTTCTCAAAGGCCAGCAGCATATCCTGCGTATATTCGCCCACATTCGGCATACGGATATCGAACTCATCCTTCTGCTCCTCCCCCGCAATATCAAAGAGAGACATCTGGCCCGCCAGATTGTTCTTTTTATCCCGGACAACGTGATCCAGTATCTGTACATAGACACTCATAAACTGCTTTCTGGTCCCGCCCAGGCTGTCCAGCGCTCCCGCCTTGATCAGATGCTCTATAATGCGCTTATTCATTTCCATATTTGCGGTACGGGTGATAAAATCCTGCAGATTGGTGAAAAGTCCTCTTTCCTGACGCTCCTGAACAATTTCTTCTATAACGGAGCTTCCGATGCTCTTGATGGCATTCAGCGCATAGCGGATACCGCTGTCCGTCACGGAGAAACCGCAATCTCCCTCGTTGATGTCCGGAGGCAGCATCCGGATCCCCATATTCCTGCAGGTCAGAATATATTCGGAAACTTTCTTGGGATTATCAATAACAGACGTCATCAATGCTGCCATAAACTCTACGGGATAGTAATATTTCAGATAAGCCGTCTGCAACGCCACCACCGCATAGCAGGCAGCGTGGGATTTATTAAATGCATATTTGGCGAAATCCATCATATCATCATAAATACCGCCTGCTATTTTTTCGTCGATCCCTTTGGATATGCAGCCCGGAACATTTTCCGCTTCATTTCCGTAGATGAAATTGGCCCGCTCCTTCTCCATGACCGCTTTTTTCTTTTTACTCATGGCGCGGCGCACCAGATCGCTCCGCCCCAGCGTATAACCGCCCAGATCACGGACGATCTGCATTACCTGCTCCTGATACACAATACAGCCGTAGGTAGGCTTTAAAATGGGTTCCAGCTGGGGACAGGAATAAACTACCGCGTCATGATTATTTTTTCCCTTGATATACTTTGGAATAAAGTCCATGGGGCCGGGTCGATACAGGGAGATTCCCGCAATGATATCTTCCAGATTCCGGGGATGCAGCTCCTTCATGAAATTCTTCATTCCCGAGCTTTCCAGCTGGAATATGCCGTCCGTCCTGCCCGTGCCGATGGCTGCAAGCACCTTGGGATCGTTATAGTCGATCTCATCAATAGCGATGTGCACCCCTCTGGTCTTCTCTATATACTCCACGGCATCATGTATCACCGTCAGGGTACGCAGTCCCAGGAAATCCATTTTCAGCAGTCCCAGCTCTTCCAAAGTAGTCATGGTGAACTGCGTGGTAATGGAACCGTCACTTCCTCTGGACAAGGGCACGAACTCATCCGCCGCTCTGGGACAGATGACGACTCCCGCGGCATGCATGGATGTGTGTCTGGGCAGCCCTTCCAGACGTTTGCACATATCGATCAGATGGTGCACCTGCTCGTCTTCCTGATACAATTTGCGAAGCTCGGGGTTCAGTTCCAGTGCACGGTCTATGGTAATGTTCAGTTCATTGGGAATCATCTTGGCAATGGAGTCCACAAAAGCGTAAGGCAGATCCATGGCACGGCCCACATCGCGGATAACACCTTTCGCTGCCAGCGTACCGAAGGTCACGATCTGCACCACTTTATCCGCGCCGTATTTCCTGCCCACATAGTCAATGACCTCCTGGCGCCTGTTGAAGCAGAAGTCAATATCAATATCCGGCATGGATACACGCTCCGGATTCAGGAAACGCTCAAACAGCAGACTGTACCTGATGGGATCGATATTGGTGATCTTCAGGCAATAGGATACAATACTGCCCGCCGCGGAACCGCGCCCCGGCCCCACGGGAATATCGTTGGATCTGGCATAGTTGATAAAATCCCACACGATCAGGAAATAGTCCACATATCCCATGGTTCTGATGACACCAAGCTCATAGTCCAGCCTCTCCCGCAGTGTCTGCCCCGTATCTCCCGCCGGCTGACTGCCGTCGCCATAGCGCTCCGCCAGTCCGTCATCACAAAGTTTATTCAGATATGTCCAGGAATCATATCCTTCCGGGACCTCGTAATGAGGCAGCTTTGTGACCCCAAACTCAATCTCCACATGACACCGGTCCGCGATCCGCTGGGTATTTTCCACCGCCTCCCAGGCATAGGGGAAGAGCCCCTTCATCTCCTCCTCGCTCTTGACATAATACTGCCCGCCCTCATAGCGCATGCGATCCTCATCCGCAAGCTTCTTGCCGGTCTGGAGACAGAGCAGGATATCATGGGAATCCGAGTCCGAAGCATAAGTATAATGGACATCGTTGGTGGTTACCAGCGGAATATCCAGTTCCCTGCTCATTTTCAACAGCTCTGTATTGACAAATTTCTGCTCCGGCAGTCCGTGGTCCTGCAATTCCAGGAAATAGTTTCCCCTGCCAAAACAGGCTTCATACTTTCTCGCCGCCTTCCTGGCCTCATCCGGAAGTCTCTTGGAGATATACCTCTGTACCTCCCCCGCCAGACATGCGGACAATGCTATGATGCCCTCATGGTATTGGTTCAGAACTTCCATATCCACACGGGGCTTATAATAATACCCTTCCGTAAAGCCCTTGCTGACAATCTTCATCAGATTTGCATAGCCTGTATTATTTTCCGCCAGAAGCACCAGATGATAATATCTGTCCTCCCCGCCGGTCAGTTCCTTGTCAAAGCGGGAATTGGGCGCCACATAGACCTCACAGCCCAGGATCGGATTGATGCCTTCCGCCTTTGCCGCACGGTAAAAGTCAACAGCGCCGTACATAACGCCGTGGTCTGTTATGGCTGCGCTGTCCATGCCCAGATCCTTTACTCTTGCCACATACTCTTTTATTTTGTTGGAACCGTCCAGCAGGGAATATTCCGTGTGGACATGAAGGTGCGCAAATGCCATGGTCGGGCTCCTTATCTGTCAGTCGGCTGATCTTTCGTCACAGCAAAATCTACTATACTAATATACTGAATTTCCCGGGATTTGTAAAGAGGACAACACGCTCTAACATATATGGAATTCATAAAGACTTTATGTTACAATAAGCATAACCAAAAACAATGCAGCCAAAATGAAAGGAGACGGATCGATATGCCAACAAACGAAAAAGAGATTAACTGCTATCTGTTTGACCAGCTTTCCATACTGGAGCGGATTGAGGCTGTAACGAACGATGAAGCCGTTTTAAAGCAGATCGCCATAGAGCGAAGGCAGATTGAACGAAAGCTTTATCAGGCGCTGCCTCTCATAAAAGAAGGATAAGGATCTATCTGTCACAAAAGGCGCGGCAGCCGCTTTCTAACGGCCCCGCGCCTTTTATCAGTGCGCCTTATGACACACGCTGTTCCTGCTTCGTATCCTATATGTACTCCTCCAGTGTCTCCACCTTATCCAGTGTCTCCCAAGGCAGAGAAATGTCATCCCTTCCGAAGTGACCGTATGCCGCGGTCTGCTTATATATGGGTCTGCGCAGATCCAGCATCCTGATGATGCCTGCGGGACGAAGGTCAAAGTTCTCACGAATGATCTCAACAAGCCTTTCGTTGGACAGTCTGCCGGTTCCAAAGGTGTCCACCATAACGGAAGTAGGCTGTGCCACGCCGATCGCGTAGGACAGCTGAATCTCACACCGCTCTGCCAGTCCGGCTGCCACAAGATTCTTTGCCACATAACGTGCCGCATACGCCGCGCTTCTGTCCACCTTGGTACAGTCCTTGCCGGAGAAAGCGCCGCCGCCGTGACGGGCATATCCGCCGTAAGTGTCCACGATGATCTTACGACCGGTGAGACCTGCGTCACCGTGAGGCCCGCCGATCACGAAACGGCCGGTGGGATTGATAAAGAACTTTGTATTATCGTCGATCAGCTCTTTCGGCAGCACTTCATCGAACACGTGTTTCTTAATATCCTCATGGATCTTCTCCTGCGTCACATCGTCGTCATGCTGGGTGGACAATACCACAGCCTCCAGGCGAATGGGCTTGCCGTTGTCATCATACTCAACGGACACCTGGCTCTTTCCGTCGGGACGAAGGTATGTCAAAGTACCGTCCTTGCGGACTTTGGTCAACTGTCTGGTCAGCTTATGTGCCAGGGAAATGGGATAAGGCATCATCTCCGGGGTCTCATTGGTAGCGTAACCGAACATCATACCCTGATCGCCTGCTCCGATGGCTTCGATCTCGGCGTCGCTCATCTTCTGCTCCCTTGCCTCCAGCGCCTTGTCAACGCCCATGGCAATATCGGGAGACTGCTTATCCAGCGCCACCATGACAGCGCAGGTATTTCCGTCAAATCCGGTCTTCGCGTCATCATAGCCGATCTCATTCACAGTCTCACGGACAAGGGCGGGAATGTCCAGATTCGCTTTCGTGGTGATCTCACCGGTAACCAGCACAAAACCGGTACAGCAAGCTGTCTCGCAGGCCACACGACTCATGGGATCCTCCGCCATGCAGGCGTCCAGAATGGCATCGGATACCGCGTCACAGACTTTGTCAGGATGTCCTTCTGTTACAGATTCTGAGGTAAATAAGTGTTTTTCCATTTGTGTCTTCCTTTCCTGATATGAATTTGTTTTAACGTTTGCTGCATTAAGAAAGTCCGCTTATAAAATAAGCGGACTCAAAATCTTACGATAGTCAATCCTCTTATTGTTCGATTCATTTTCGCTCAGGGAGGCACCTTCCCGCAAGGGGGTTGCCGTGGTTTCATCGATCCTATGTATCTCCACCAACTCTGAATAAGAGAAAATCTATTCAATTGTTATCACTATACTACTATAGATACGGTCTGCTGTCAACCGTAATTTTTCTGTTCACAGCAGCTCAAGCCTTCAACCTATCTTCAGCCTAAACCTCTGGAAGTCCTTTTCCGTCTGAACCAGTTCGATCTGCGCGCCCAGATTCTGCAGCTTCAGATGAAAATCCTCATAGCCCCGCTGGATATACTTGATATCATCCACTGTGGAGGTTCCCTCGGCAGCCAGCGCCGCAACCACAAGGGCCGACCCTGCTCTGAGATCCGGCGCCGAAATGCTGGCTCCGGTGTATCTCTCCACCCCGTCTATGATGGCGGTAGTACCCTCCACCTTAATATTGGCTCCCATCCGGGTCAGCTCGTCCACATATTTGAAACGATTCTCGAAAATAGTCTCCGTCACAATACTGGTTCCCTTTGACAGAGCCAGCGCCACCGTGATCTGAGGCTGCATATCCGTGGGAAACCCGGGATAAGGAAGCGTCTTTACATGAGTGTGAAGGAGCGGTTTCGAAGACACCACCCTGATACAGTCGTCCAGTTCCTCCACCTCACAGCCGATCTCCAAAAGCTTCGCCGTAATAGACTCCAGATGCTTCGGGATCACGTTCTTTACCGTCACATCACCCTTGGTGACGGCGGCGGCAAACATAAAAGTCCCTGCCTCGATCTGATCGGGAATCACAGCGTACTCCGTGCCATGCAGTCTCTGTACGCCTTTAATGCGGATAACGTCCGTGCCGGCTCCCTTGATATTGGCGCCCATGCTGTTCAGGAAGTTCGCCACATCCACCACATGGGGTTCCTTTGCCGAATTCTCAATGATGGTCAGACCTTCCGCCATGGTGGCCGCCATCATGACATTGATGGTCGCACCCACGCTGACACAGTCCATATAGACATGTCCGCCTCTCAGCCTCTCGGCCCGCGCCTTGATCAGGCCATGCTCGATTGTGACCGTTGCACCCAGCGCCCGGAATCCCTTGATATGCTGGTCAATGGCCCGAAATCCGATATCGCAGCCTCCGGGGAGAACCACCTCCGCATGCTTATATTTTCCAAGGATCGCACCCAGCAGATAGTAGGAAGCCCTGATCTTCTTAAGCGGTTCCTCCTCGACTATCATGTTGTTGACATTACCGGCATTCAGAGTCACCTTATGCCGGTCAGTCCGTTTTACCATAACACCAATATTCTGCATGGCGCTCAAAAGCACATTTGTATCCCATACGTCGGGCATATTCTCTATATATACGGTCTCATCCGTCATAATGGTAGCAGCCAGAATAGGAAGTGCGGCATTTTTGGCACCTCCTATTTCCACGTCACCCACTAAGGGATTACCGCCTTTGATTGCATATTGTTCCATCTATCTATACCTCTTTAAGGTCAACTTCCATCTGTTTTTTCCAACATACCGCTCTGTCGGAACGGTACAAACCATCCATGGCATTTCACGGTATGGGTCCTTCCGGGATCCCCGCCGCTTTTTAACTTTACCATATTTTTCTCTTTTTGTAAACTGAATGTACGTTCTCTTTATCCTATTCGAGGTATTTCAAAGGGTTCACCTGGGTCCCATTGATCAGGATCTCAAAGTGCAGATGAGGGCCTGTGCTGACGCCGGTATTACCGCTGAGCGCGATCCTCTCCCCCTGCTTCACCGTGTCTCCCACAGACACCAGAACCTTGCTAAGATGTCCGTACCTGGTCTGCCTACCGTCCTCATGGTCAATGTAGACCACATAGCCGTAGCCGCTTCCCCAGCCCGCTCTGGTAACCGTACCGCCGCAGGATGCGTAGACCGGCGTACCCGTAGGCGTCGCCCAGTCAATACCCTTATGATAGCTGCTGGCTCCCTTGGTAGGCGCGCTTCTTCTTCCGAAACCGGAACTCTGGCGGCCGCCGGAGATGGGTTTGATATAAGTGGGAGGGATCTTGGTTCCCCGCTCTACCACCTTGGCCACCGCTTCCATAACGATCTCTTCCTTTAAAATGTCCCTCTCTATCTCCTGATCATTAAAAAAGGAAACATCCGCCACCACTCTCCGGAAACCGGCGGAAGGCTGCTGGTGTACAACCTGGTGATTCGTATACCAGTTATCATTCTCTATATAGACAACCTCCGCATCGTATATTTCTTCATAATAATTCTCTTCCACCCTGACAACGGAAAGCTCCGGCTCCGGCACGGTGATCACCAGCTTCTGCCCGATCTGTAAGGTAGACCGCTCATCCTCCAGGCTGTCATTCATCTCGATGATCCGGTCCATGGGAATATTCACTTTGATCGCTATCTCCGACAGCGTGTCCCCCTGTACTACCTCATACTCGCTTGCCGTCTCCTGATCCTTGGTCACCTGATCAATGGCCTCGGAGAGCTCCGTCAGCTGGCTCTCCGGAAGATATGCCTCCACGATCTCCACATCCTCCGCAAAGTCCATGGACAGGATCCCCAGCTCATAATCGTCAAAGTCCCTTTCTTCCTCCACAGTCACTCTGGTCGCCCCCATGCTGGAGAGAACTGGCTGTATGCCCGCCTCCAGATTGGAATTGACACCATCCTCCCCGGCAGCGGAAGTATCCACTATATTGGAGGTAAGCACACTGAACTCCCTGCCAGGATCATAGACCAGTTCCACCTGAAATTTGCCCCCGCTGTCATACTTGTCAATGGCAGCCTGCAGCAGTCGGCGCACCTCCTCCATACTGGCAAGATTTACCATATACTCATTTACCTTTAGTGTATAGGAGCGATGCATGGTTTCCCGAATGTCGCTTCTCAGCACCGCATCCATATTCTCCAGAACATCACTTTCCCTGTCAACTTTTCCCCACAGTACCTCCTCGCCGTCTATCCGCAGATCCGTCTCCAGAAACAGCAGTTCATCGTTCTCCGAAGCAATCCCCCGGCGTGCCTCCACCAGCAATTCTTCCGCGCTCTCCCGGTCTCCCAGAGTACCTACGGCCTGTCCGTTCAGCATAATGTGGAAATAATTCTCTCCCGACTTCTCGAAAGGTGTATACCCCTTCACAAAAAGTGTACAGCAGAATAAAGTCAGTACTGTAGTCTTAATATATGTAAATTTGTATTTTCTATTATTGTTCATCTTCTTTTTCATAGGTTTTCCAATTCTTCTCAAATTTGTAATAACAAACTCCATTCTATCAGCAAATTAAGGGGTTGTAAAGTGGCATTTCCATGGGTTATAGTAGTAAAAAAGGAGGTCATGGCATGGATACACCCATCTTTTTCCATATTGATGTCAACTCCGCTTTTCTGAGCTGGTCCGCACTGGAGCAGCTTGAAGCGGGCAGTGATACAGACCTGCGTCTGATCCCTTCCATTGTGGGCGGCGACATGAGCAAACGGCACGGCGTGGTGCTCGCCAAGTCCATTCCGGCCAAAGCCTACGGCATCGTCACCGGGGAGCCCGTAGTAAACGCATTCCGCAAATGCCCTCATCTGGTGACGGTATCTCCCAACCACACGCTCTACCATCAGAAAAGCTCCCGGCTTATGGAGCATCTTTCCGGTATCTGCCCGGACATCGAGCAGGTCAGTGTGGATGAATGCTATATGGATTATTCCCCCATTGCGTCAAATTATACCTCTCCCGAGTCGGCCGCAGCCATGATCAGGGACGGTGTCCGCGAGAAATTCGGCTTTACCGTAAATGTAGGCATCTCCGACAAAAAGATACTGGCGAAAATGGCTTCCGATTTCAAAAAGCCTGATCTGGTACATACACTGTACTCCTGGGAAATTCAGGAGAAATTGTGGAAGCTTCCCGTTTCCTCTCTGTTTATGTGCGGAAAATCCAGCGTGGAGACCCTGCAAAAACTTGGGATCATGACCATCGGAGATCTGGCTCTCTCCGACCCCGCGATCATAGAATCACATTTGAAAAGCCATGGCCGGACCCTGTGGCAGTATGCCAACGGCATCGATCACTCCACCATCTTTTCCGAACCCGCCAAAATGAGAGGGATCGGCAACTCCACCACTCTGAGCAGCGATGCGGTCACAAGGGAGGATGCTGCCAGAATTCTGCTCACCCTCGCCGAAACCGTAGGGGGCAGACTTCGCGCCGACCACAGCAGGGCCGGTCTGGTCTGCACGGAGATCAAATACAATACGTTTCGATCCGTATCCCATCAGGCAGTACTGGATACCCCCACCTCTTCCACCAATATCATTTACCGCCAGTCCCTGGCATTGTTCGATGAATTGTGGGACGAGACCCCCATCCGCCTTCTGGGGATCCGCACAAGCAAACTGGTTCCCGACACCGAGCCGGTACAGCTGAACCTGTTCGATTATAATGCTCCCGCATCCGAAAAGCAGCAGAAGCTGGATGCCGCACTTGACTCCATACGCCGGAAATTCGGAAAAGACGCCATAAAAAGAGGGAGTCTGCTGGACTCCCGTGAAGATTTATAGCCCCATACAAGCGGCCGTACCGCCATGCCTGAAAGCGTGAGAGGGTTACTGCGGCTCTCATTGTAATCGCTGTCGGGATCTTATGGCCGGGCCGCTGCAAGCACATATCGGTCCATCTCCAAGATCACTTCCACCGAAAAGGGAAGCCGGTCAAGCTCCGACACATGAAACAGGTACAGCCCCTCCGCATCCGCCTCCTTCAGGTAATTTACATCCACAAAACGATACCTCTCCGAATAAGGGAGCAGTTCTCTTCCCCCTGTGACATCCGTGATCTCCTGAAAGTATAAGGCATCGATCCGGCAGGCATACTGGGTCAGTATCTCGGCCATGGAGAGATTGTACTGCCAGTCCATATTTCCCGTAATGTACAGCCTGTCATATTCTTCCATGGAATCCGCCTCTTTCACCGCCTCCAGAAAGTTCACATTAAAATAAGTCCGGATCTCCTCCCGAAAAGAAGTAAAGTAAGTTCCCAGAAACAGGGCAAAACAGATCCCGTATGCGGCAGCCGCCGCCCAAAAAAAAGCACTCTGCGGATAACTTCTTCCGAAAAAAAGCTTTCCCCGGAAACGTCCCGAAAAATACCGTTCCGTCACCTGCAGTCCGTAACCGCATAGAAAGATCAGGGGATAGAAAATAATATTAATACGGTTCACATTGACCTCATATGTGATCAGGCCCACCCAAACACCTGTGATCAAAAATCCCCACAAAGCCAGCATCCGCGTCTGCCGTTCCACATCCTTCTCCCGAAACATCCCCCGGGTAAAACTCCCGATCCCCACCGCCATAAAGGGAATGGAGATATGATACAGAGGTCCGAATGCAGGCAGCGTATTAAACAGATTGTCCGGCAGCTGTAAAAAGCAGCTCCTTATCATGGCCCACATATTCCTGCCAAGCTGAGCAACAGAAAAGTTCAAAAACAGTATGTCATTTCCGCGGGTACTATCCGGAAAACGGCTCATGGTAAACAAAGGGGTCTCAATGGTATCCCAGTGGAACAGATTGATCGCCATGACCAGGATCTCCGGAAGCGCCACAGCCCCGAAGATCAGTACGCAAAGCAGAACCTCCCTCACCCGCAGCCGCTTCTTCCAGAGGCACCAGAGCCCGTAAACCGCCAGAAAGGGGAGCACGGAATATACCGCAATGCCGTAACAGTAAAAGGTCAGCCCGAAGAAAAGCATGGACAGATACAGATACCTTCGCTTTTCCAGTCCCAGCAGCAACAGGTAAAACGCCAACAGGAACACATGGGGGAACAGGTTACAGTCCAATGCCCAGCGGCTCTGCATAAAATGCCATGGGTTGATCGTCGCAAGCCCCATCACCGTCAGGGCAAGCCTCTCATCAAACAGTTTTCTCCCCACCAGATAGACCAGAGCCACACCGCAGCAACTGATCAGCAGTGCGGGCAGCCTGACCGCCGCGATACCGAATCCCAGCAGCCTGATAAAAGGGATCATGCAGTAAGATAAGAGCACGCTCATCTGGCTCACCTGCCATGCCGAGAAATGCACCGGCAGGCGGACGCCATAACGATCCGTCCCGTACTGTGCCAGCGCCCATCCGTCCACTGCCCCCATGGCCTCATCCTGATTGACGCCGCCCGGTATGGACCCGAAACCGATACAACGCACGATCACGGCAAACAACAAGATCAACCAGAATGTTGTGATTCTCTTTCTCTCACTGACAAATCCTTCCGTCCGAACCTCTTTCAAACCGGTACCTCCTACTGCGATCACCGCTGCCACACTCAGTTTCAAAACCATTTTCCCTGTCATATCCCGACAGCTTTTCTCTCAAAACCACCCTGCGTTATTTCCCTGATACAGATAGCAGAAAAAGACAATCCCGCAAACCAGATGATACAGAAAAGTCACAAGCTCCGGAGCCAGAAAAAGCTTATACAGCAGGTTTTCCTTTTTCATCACATTTTTCAGCACCTGAAGAATGGAGATCAGGAACACGGAAAACAGTCCATGCATATAGCCCCATGAAAAATTCATATGTTCAAAGCGGAAACCCTTTTCATACAGCATCAGAAAAGACAGCAGCCCCACCAGCATGATCTGCCACGC
Source organism: uncultured Lachnospiraceae bacterium (assembly GCA_947177885.1). The sequence continues at coordinate 2,116 of CAMWWF010000041.1, read as the reverse complement.
CAGCCGAAAAGCACCGTTCCGTTTCAGTTCCCTGAAATTCAACGCCAGGACCACCAGCGGAAACAGCATCGCCATAATGATACTCAGCGGAATATTCCCCGAATACACATGCCATGCCTTTCCCATCTCCAGCCCGATCCCCGTTTCCTCGCCTCTGGAATTGGTTCCCATGAACACTCCCCGGAACTGATACACCAGCAGCAGCGCCGTAGGCAGGAAGCAGCAACAGAGCGCCGCCGTGTTCTTCCAATACACAAACCTTTTCGCAAATAACCGCCAAAACACCGTGACCGCCAGCACCGGCGCCAGAACAAAAGTAAAGCTGGGCTTGGTAAAAGTCGCCAGAAATACCGCCCCGCCCAGAGCGATCCCGTCCCTGACGGAAAAATGCTCTTCATACTCCGAAAGCACCCTGGCGGATAAGAAGAAGCTGACCACTGTAAAGGGACGAACAGCCAGATATGTCGCATTCCAGTAAGGATTAGGTGTCAGGATCCCGTTGCACCGGTAGATATAATCGAACCCCCAGAAAGTAGTTCCTTTGGGAGAATAGATCATGGACATAAAAAACAGTGAAAAAACGGCTGCTGTAGAGACCAGCCGCCATCCCGCAGTCCAGCGCAGTCCTTCCTTTCGCGCATAGTCAGACAGGCATCGGTCAAAATAATATTTCACCAGAATCACACACAGAGAATTCAGAAGCATGGTGGAAAAGGCCACCGCCGCCTCCGGTGTGACGAATATCATCCAGATCCGCGAAAGCCAGAAAAACAGACGATAGGGAAAGTCCAGACCGCTTTCCAGTCCCTGTGTTTCCAGAATATAGGCTTTCATATCCGAATAATAGATCCCCTGATACTCAATGCTCTGCCGGTAAAAGAACAGCAGCGTCATCAGAGAATACAGCACCGTCAGAATGCCGAAAAAGGTGAGATCCATGATTTTTTCCCGGTTTCTTTTCTCCTGTCCCATTATGCCTTTCTTCCTCCGTCTCTTCCCTTTTTGACACTATAGCCGAATGTGCCAAGCTGTTCGCCGCAACACAAATAAGCTCCATGGGAATAGACAATAGGCTCCGCCTTCTCCAGATGGAACTTGCGCTTCTCATCCATATATTTTTCATCCGCATGCACCGCAACCACATCCGCAAGAAACATATCATGGGACCCCAACGGCATGATCTGACGTACCCGGCACTCAATATTGACCGGGCTTTCCGCGATCAATGGCGCCCGGACCCCATCGGCCTCCAGGGGTGTCAGATGAAGTGCCCGGATTTTATCAACATCCCTGCCGCTTTTGACACCGCAGAAATCCGTGGCAAAGGCAAGGTCCCTGGTTGTCAGATTAATGACAAACTCTCCTGTTTCTTTCAGCACAGGATAAGAGTACCTCTCCGGACGAACCGAAATACTGACCATGGGCGGATTGGTGCAAACCGTCCCCGCCCATGCGATCGTAATAATATTAAACTTCCCGTCCCTGTCCGCCATGCTGACCATGACTACCGGTAGGGGATACAGCATATTTCCCGCTTTCCACAATTCCTTAGACATTTAGAAAATCCCCATGATCTGCATCAGCTGTAACAGAACACTGCCCAGCGATGCCAGCAATGCCACAACGGAAATGCCCAGGATCGCGCCGGTCTTGCCCTTCATCCGGCCCACAGCGGACAGAGTCTCAGTCATCGCGTCGCTCTGTTTGCCGTTCTCTTCCACCACCACCGCCTGCACGTTGCGGTATACCTTCACGCATTCCTTGTGCACATTTTCTTCCAGAGCGGCAAATTTCTCTGTCAGTTTATTCTCGTCGGAATCCTCAGGCGCCTCCGCATGACGCTCCAGTTTACCCAGAGTCTCTCCCACCTGGCGGTCCAGACCGTTCAGTTTCTCACCCACCTGATGGTTCATGGCGCCCAGCTGATCACTCATCTGCTGTTCCAGCGTGCCCAGCCTGTCGCCCATCTGCCGCTCCAGACCGCCCAGTCTGCCATCCAGCTGCTGTTCCAGACCGCCCAGTCTGTCACCCAGCTGCTGCCCCAGACCGCCCAGCTGATCGCCCAGCTGCTGTTCCAGACGGCCGCCCAGATTACCGCCCACCTGATTCTCCAGAG
>CAMWWF010000040.1 GCA_947177885.1 uncultured Lachnospiraceae bacterium | reverse complement strand
ATTTTCAGCCTGCAAGACGGCTGAACGAGGCGACGCGGTGGCATCGTTCAGTGAGGCCACCAAAGAGCTAAAGCTCTTGGCAGATGGAAATTCAAGCAAGCCATTTAGCAAAATATGAACGGTACAGCACACTGGTATACCCCCGGCACTTCCGGTTCCTCCTAAAGGCGGTCTCCGGAAGTTGTGAAGGTATTTTCCGGTCAACGTCCATATGTGACTCCAAGCCCTTCTCCTTCGCCCTCACCCATATCATATTGGCAATAGCCGACAGCATGGCTCCGGTATTCCCTGAATGAACTTCAGAAGCAGCTTCCCTCCGGCATATTTGCCCGTTCCCCTCAGAGTTATCTGGTGAATATGACGCATATCAGCCGCATTACCCGCTATGAACTTGTGAGCACCGGGCAGACCCTTCCGATCAGTCAGTCCGGATACATGGAACTGCAAAACAGTTTATATCCTGTATGCAGAGCACACTCAAAAAATCCGAATATAGACTTCTATATCCGGATTTTCCGATACCCGCTTTATCTGTTTTTCTGATTCGCAGAATATTCTTTTCTACTCTGTATCCATACGATATATCATCCATACTCTTTTTCACCAGACAGATCCCCGGGATGTGCGTCACACTTTGCGGGATGCCGCAGACCATTATCCGACGTTGGGATCGTTGTCCGGCGCCGCATCACTCTGGAAAACAATACGGCTGTACATTCACTCGGTATTCACTTCATCCAAAAGAGACTGTAAAAGCAGGATGTGATATTCCTCATCCTTTATAATCCTCTGCAGCACGGCATTCACATACTCGTCGTCCATCTTGCCGATATGCATCCGATACTGCTTAATGGCGGCTCTCTCCCCCTCTATATCCGCATGTAACATCTGGTCCACCTGGTCGGGAAGCGTCAGGTACTCCGGTGTCCACAGACAGTTCCTTCCGTTCTGATACCTTGCCCCGTAATCCACCTCTCCGCCCAGCAGAAAGATCAATTCTCCAAGCTTCTGTAAATGTATCATCTCCGCCACCGCAATTTCCAGCAGCATTCGGGCGTAACGGCAACGCTTCCATGACAGCCTGCTTTCATTGTTGATGTATTGTGTAAGCGCTGAAAACTCCGACACCGAACCACAGTAGTCCACACTGAGCAGATCCGCGTAGCTCAGATTCCTGCACTTTACCTGTATGGGCGGATAGGGGAATTCCAGCATCGCAGGCTTTATTCCCGCCATACTGCAATTATTGACGAGCGGATTCATTTTGTTTTCCATTTGAATCATTATACCTTCTTACATTTCCTTACAACAATATATTAAGGATCCGGTGATTTATGATTCCTTTTCCCGTTTGACGCCTGTAATAACTCCGATATCCATATCACAGTTGTCCCGCAGATACGTCTGACTTCATCCGCAGGATGCCAGTCCTGCGATCAGCCTGCCGGCCGGCGGACACCTACTGATCGCACAGCACATACACCTTCTTCGGCGTAGTCTGGGCAGGAATGCTCCTGGTGGAAGAGCTGTATACCACCACCAGATCATGATTGGCAGGGCTGCCCTGGAAATACTGGTTGTTGGTGGTCCTGACATCCACAGAACCATCCATGTTCAGCTGCAGCGTCCGACTGTCATTCACCAGCGACATATCGTAGAATCCCACATCCACAAACTGTCCGTTTCTGGTCTGTGCCGCCGCCACCGCATTATACTGGGGAGGGTAGATCAGCGGCGCCGGGGCATCCGCCGCATACCAGAAGGACGCATTCATCCCCACAGACAATGTCTCGAAACCCACCACAAAGGTGGCCGGCGTCATCACAAAGTTCACCGTATTTTCATTCATATCCTCCATTGTCACAAATATCATGCATCCGTTGGCACGCCGGTTTCCGATTCTGGTGGGAACCATATCCACAATAGTTCCCGTCACCGACTCAAACCGGCTCCTTCTGAATCCGGGTCTTCCAAAATTAAAGTCCATGCATTACTCCTATAAATACCTGTATGCAGGCTGCTCTCACACTACATTATGCTTCCACGCCTGAGATGGTTCCTCCTCCCAGCACATATTCGCCGTCATAGAATACGATCGCCTGCCCCGCCGTCGCCGCCCTCACCGGCCGTTCAAAGGTGCACAGAACCCTGCCGTCGGGAAACTTCTCGATCTGTCCATATTCCCCCTTATGGTTATAGCGTATTTTGGCCAGTACTCTGACTGGAGACGTCAGATCCTCCACCGCCATATAGTTCACTCTGTCACAGACCACCGTGCGAGTCATAATATCATCGTTGCTCCCGATGACCACCTCATTGGTCTCAGGACGGATCTGTGTCACGAACACACGCTCCCCCATGGGAAGGCCCAGCCCCCGCCGCTGCCCGATCGTATAATGGGTGATCCCCCTGTGAACTCCCAGCACCCTGCCGTCCCTGTCCACGAACTTTCCCGGCCCCGGCACCCGCGTTCCTGCGGCTCTGTCGATAAATCCCGCATAATCGTCATCCGGTATGAAGCAGATTTCCTGACTGTCCGGCTTATGGGCCACGGGCAGCCCTGCGGCTTCCGCGATCTCCCTGATCTTTTCTTTGGTATAGCTGCCTATGGGCATCAGGGTGTGCGCCAGCTGCTCCTGCGTCAGATTGTACAAAGCATAGGTCTGGTCTTTCGCCGCGGTGACAGAATTTCGGACGGCAAACCTGCCGGCAGGCAGTCTGTCGATCCTGGCGTAATGTCCGGTGGCTATGTAATCCGCTCCGATCCCAAGGCAGCGCTGCAAAAGAGCCTCCCACTTCACATACCGGTTGCAGGCAATACAGGGGTTAGGAGTACGCCCCCTCAGGTATTCCTCCACAAAATAATCCACCACACAGCTCTGAAATTCCTGTTTAAAGTTCATCACATAATAAGGTATCTCCAGCTGCTCCGCCACCCGCCGGGCATCCTCAACCGCCGACAGTCCGCAGCATCCGCCGTTTGTCCCTCCGGTCTCCTCCTCATCCTGCCGGATCTGCATGGTCACACCCAGCACATCATATCCCTGCTCTTTCAGCAGATATGCCGCCACCGAGGAATCCACCCCGCCTGACATTCCTACCACAACCTTCTTTTTCATCTGATCTCTCCTCGTAACTGTTCAGTCAGCCCCTCCCGCAAAGTCAATAATGCAATGTGTCCTTGGGACAACATTTCCATGCAATTTTGCGAGGCTTGCCAGCGCAGTGTGCATCAGCGTAACCGTTCAGACGGATCACTGAACAGTTGCCTCTCCTCCTGTTAGAGATAGCTCCGCCTGCAGAATTTGTTCCCACAGTCCCTGTTCCAATGCCCCTCCGCTTTCCACCGGATCCGTCCCGGCTCTGAAATGATCCCATAAAAGAAGCCCCCCGCACGCCGTTATCGCTCCACAGGAGGCCTGAAAAAATTTCCCCATACTTACTCAATGATAATACTTGCACAATTGAGGTCATTTGCAAGATCATACACCTTTCCGCTTTTTAAACCTACCACTTTGGGTCTCATGGGATAGTGCGGCGTATTCATGACCACTCTTGCCCGCTCTCCGTTGCTCAGGGTCACCGAACTGTCCACCGGATACAGAATGACGGTGTCAATAAAACTGCGCATAAAATCCACATCCAGTTCATCCGTCATGGCCATGATCATCTCCAACGCGTCATGCGCGGAAAAGCCCTTCTTGTAAGGTCTCTCCGTCACAAGAGCATCATAGATATCGGCCACGGACAATACCCTTGCATAGGAAGAGATCTGTCTGCCGGACAGCTTCAGGGGATACCCCTTTCCGTTGATCTTTTCATGGTGCTGCAATACCCCCGCCACGATCTCGTCCGGTATCTCGATCTTTTCTTTTAAGATATTATAACCCATGAGAGAATGATTCTTCATGACAGTAAATTCATCCTCTGTGAGCTTACCGGCCTTGTTCAGTATCTCATTGGGAACCTGGGATTTTCCCACATCATGCAGCAGACCTGACACGCCGATCTGATAGACATCCTTATCCGACATCCCGCTCTTTCTGGCAATGATCATAGCCATGGTGGCCACATCCACACTGTGCTTAAACGTATACTCGTCACTGATCTTCAGGGCATCGATATTCATGGCAACGGCATCATTCTCCGAGATCGCCTGCATCAGACTGTGCGTGATATTATTGGCCGTGTTGGCAAAATCGGACGCCTTTGTATCGCTGTACAGGAACTGGATTCCCTGGGATACCCGCTGCTTCACGCTGTCCGACAAAATGACCCTGGCCCGGTCCGCGACCTTCAGCTTTGCGATCGTCTCCAGCGTCTCGGGAGCCACCTCGATATCCTCGTCGGGATCTTCCTCCCCCTCTCTGATATACACGCCGGGCACACCCATTTTGCGCAGGGCGTCGATCAGGAAACGATCCAAAACGGTTTTCCTCGCGATCAAAATGCGACCGGTCCGGTCAACTATCGCCTGATCGATCATCATGCCTTCATCCAATAATCTTGTGCTCGTGTATCTTCGTCTAACCACTTTTATCCACCACTAATCCTACATCAGATCGCAATCCGCTCTATTACTTTATTCATTATACCCCATTTCCCGCCGTTTTTCCACCAAAAAATACGGCAACAGCCCAAAGCCGCTCTCCCGGCTGCCGTTCATCCGCGGCAGCGCGAGCAACACTTTCGGCAAGATCAGGAACGACAGACTTCATGAATGTCCTCCTTCGGTTTTTCCAGCCCTTCAATAGCAATCCCCTTTTTCTCCGCGTAATTCCAGAGAGCCGCATGAATGGCCTCTTCCGCCAGCAGAGAACAGTGCACCTTCACAGGGGGTAAGCCGTCCAGGGCTTCCATCACCGCCTTGTTCGTCACCTGCAACGCCTCCTGAACACTTTTCCCTTTCACCAGTTCCGTAGCCATGGAGCTGGTGGCAACTGCGGCACCGCAGCCAAAGGTTTTGAACTTTGCCTCCCGAATGATGCCCTTGTCATCTATGTTCAGAAATATCCTCATAATATCGCCGCACACGGCATTTCCCACGGTCCCTACACCGCTTGCATTCTCTATCTCCCCACATTTCTGGGATTCTGAAAATGATCCATCACTTTTTCACTGTACATATGCTGCCTCCTGTCTGTTTAAATACAATCTCCAAATCCCCGTCTGCCTTCTTATGATTCTTCCCGGAAATCAATTTGCCGGTTCCCCGCTTTTTCAACCACATTTCTGTCAAAAACCACATGTCGCCTGTCAGGCTTCCGCGCGGCTATTTAATTGCTGTGGATGACATCTGCCGGATCAAATGCATAGCCAGTGAACGCACACAAGAAAGAACTTACTCGGAAAAATTTTTTCTTTTCGTAAAATCCTCATACAAAGGCGACATATTCCTCAGTTTCGCCACAATCCCTTTTAATTCCTCCACCACAATATCCGCTTCCTCCATGGTATTCTCTTCGGATAAGGACAGTCTCAGGGAGCCGTGCGCTTCCTCGTGTTTCAGGCCGATGGCCAGAAGCACATGGGAGGGATCCAGCGCTCCGGAGGTACAGGCGGAACCACTGGAGCCGCAGATTCCTTTCATATCCAGCATGATCAGCACGGATTCCCCCTCTATGAACAGAAACGAAAAATTCACATTGCCGGGAAGCCGCTTTGTCCTGTGGCCGTTTAAGCGGCAGTACGGGATTTCTGTTTCAATTCTTCCTATGAGATGATCCCTGACCGCCGTCTCATGCGCTGCCCTTTCCTCCATGGTCTTTGCCGCCCTTGCTGCTGCCGCTGCCATGCCTGCTATTCCCGGCACATTCTCCGTTCCCGCTCTGAGGTTCCTCTCCTGTGCACCGCCATGCAGGAAGGAACGGATCTTCACCCCCGTCCGAATGTACAGAAAACCCACCCCTTTCGGCCCGTTGAACTTATGGGCGCTGGCGCTGAGCATATCCACCGAAAGCGCCTCCACGTCAATCGGCACATGACCAAAAGCCTGCACCGCATCCGTGTGGAACAGGATTCCATGCTCCCTGGCAATGGCGCCGATCTCTCCTATGGGTTCCAAAGTGCCGATCTCATTGTTGGCGAACATGACACTGATCAGGATCGTGTCCGGCCGGATGGCCGCCCTCAGCTCATCGGGATCCACCAGCCCATCCTGATCCACTCCCAGATAAGTCACTTCAAAGCCCTGCTTTTCCAGATATTCACAGGTATGGAGAATGGCATGATGCTCAATCCCGGTGGTGATGATATGCTTTCCATTATCTCCATACGCTTCCGCAACAGACTTCAGCGCCCAGTTATCAGCCTCCGAACCGCCCGCCGTGAAATAGATCTCCTCCTGCTTTGCACCCAGGACCGCCGCGATCGTCCTGCGGGCTTCATTGATCGCCTTCTTATTTGCAGACCCCGGGGAATAAATGGCGCTGGGATTCCCATAGTTCTCCGAGAAGTACGGAAGCATCGCCTGCACTACTTCCGGTGCGGTCCTGGTGGTTGCCGCATTATCCATATAAATCATATCGATCCTCCATTCTGTATGCCTTCTACAGCCATCTTCGCCGGTACCTTACACCCTTTTCATTAACCTCCACCCCAGCAGTAACCGAAATCATAAGCTGTCCGTTCCGCTCCATTGCGTCACTAAAATATCCAGACGCCGCCATGGGGATTTCCCTGCATCGTCTCAAACCGTACCGCCCCCATTTCCGTCGCCTGATCAAAGGAAACGCCGACGACATAAGTCAGTCCCCTGGGTATGCCCCTCAATTGGCTGCCGTATTTCATACTATTTAACTAGGAATTAGTCCAACCCTATATTATCACCACCCCTTTGTTCTGTCAACTCTAAAGAAGGAATATAATGGTGAAAAAGTATCAACAGGCATTTTATAGTTATGAAAAAGAGCAATTGTCATCCTCTCATCGTAGGAACCCTTATTCTTACCGCCACCGGATTCTTAAGCCGTATTATCGGTTTTTTTTACCGGATCTACCTCGCCCGTCTCTTCGGCGAGGAGGGAATGGGGATTTACCAGCTGCTGAATCCTGTTCTTTCCCTTGCCTTCTCCCTCACCGCCGCGGGCTACCAGACTGCCATTTCCAAGCTTGTAGCCGAACGCACCGCACTGATGCTCTCCGCGCTGACAGGCCCTCAGGCAGGTAAGGCGCCAAAAGAACCTTTTAAAAACAGGAACTCCGGAGGCGCGCTTCAGCCTCTGTTTGCGGGGCTGAGTATATCCCTTCCCCTGTCGCTTCTGTGCAACGGTGTCATCTACGTCTTTGCCGATCCGATCGCCGGCAGTCTGCTGGGGGAACCTCGGACCGCAATGATGCTGCGGATCCTCTCCTTCTCCATACCGCTGAGCGCGGTACACTCCTGCATCAACGGCTATTTTTACGGCATAAAAAAAGCGGGCCTTCCCGCTGCCGCCCAGCTGGTGGAACAGATTGTCCGCGTTGCCAGCGTCTATGTCGTGGCAGGCTACTGTTTCTCCATCGGCAGGGAACCGGCCATCAGTGTGGCTGTGCTGGGCCTGACGATTGGTGAATTCTTCTCCATGCTGGTATCCATAGTCTCCATTCTCCTTTGCAGAGGCGATACCGCTTCCCTCTTACATATTCCGCATTCGAATGCGATATACCGCCCTCTGCTCCAGATGGCGCTGCCGCTGACCGCCAACCGCATCGTGCTGAACCTGCTGCTGAGTGTGGAATCCGTGTCCATTCCCGCGAGACTCCGCATGTACGGTTACGACAATGCCACCGCACTGAGCGTCTACGGCGTCCTCACCGGCATGGCCATGCCGTTGATCTTCTTTCCCAACGCCCTGACAAATTCTGTGTCGGTGATGCTTCTGCCCATTATTTCAGAGAGCTACGCGCTGGGAGATCTGGGAAAAGTCCGTTCCGCCGCCCTGCGCACCGTAAAATACTGCGGAATGCTGGGAGCTGCGTGCATGCTGGTGTTTCTGTTTCTGGGACAATGGATGGGAAATTTCTTATTTGACAGCGCTCTGGCGGGACACTTTATCACCACCCTCGGCTTCATCTGTCCCTTCCTCTATCTGGATACCACCCTGTCCAGTATCCTCCAGGGCCTTGGAATGGCGGCGCATATCTTCGTCATGAATGTGCTCAGCCTGCTGATCCGTCTCGGCTTCGTATTCTGGGCAGTTCCCGCCTGCGGTATTACCGGCTATCTCTGGGGAATCCTTGCCAGCCAGCTGACCCAGACGATCCTGTATCTTCTGTGTCTTCGCCGTTTTCTGAGGAAAGTAAAGTAGTGTACCGACACGTTCCTCCGTATGAACGGCAGCCAAACCTTATACATCGGCTCTCATGCTGCCCCGTCTGACTTAACTGCGGATCGATCCGCCTGCGCCCTCACTTTCTGTCCGCCGCAAAAGATAACTTTTTTCAAATTTTACCAAGAATATTGCAGCAATTCCCTGTGCATACTTTTATTACAAAATATCAGAGAAGAAAACCATACAGGGAGGAACCGAAAATGGCACTGGGAAAAGTAGAAATCTGCGGTGTGAACACTGCAAAACTTCCTCTTTTAAAGGCTGCGGAAAAGGAAGCGCTGTTCCGTCAGATCGAGGAAGGCGACAAGGAAGCAAGGGAAACTTATATCGAAGGCAATCTCCGCCTGGTACTCAGTGTGATCAAGCGCTTTTCTTCCAGCAACGAAAATGTGGATGACCTGTTCCAGATCGGCTGCATCGGCCTTATCAAGGCCATCGACAATTTTGATTCATCGCTCAATGTAAAATTTTCCACCTATGCGGTCCCCATGATCATCGGCGAGATCAGACGTTTCCTCAGGGACAACAGCAGCAGCATCCGGGTGTCCCGCTCCTTAAAGGATACCGCCTACAAAGCGATCTATACCAAAGAAGCCCTGACCCGCAAAAATATGAAGGAGCCTTCCATCGAGGAGATCGCCTCTGAGGTAGGTATCTCCAAAGAAGATATCGTCTATGCGCTGGACGCCATCCAGAATCCCATGAGCCTCTATGAACCCATCTTCACGGACGGCGGCGACACACTCTATGTCATGGACCAGATCAGCGACAAGAAGAATAAGGAAGAGACCTGGATCGAAAATCTCTCTCTCAGTGAGGCGATGAAAAAACTGAATCCCAGAGAACACGAGATCATCTCCCTACGCTTTTTTGAGGGCAAGACACAGATGGAGGTGGCCGAGACCATCGGCATCTCACAGGCGCAGGTCTCCAGACTGGAGAAGAACGCGCTGCGCACCATGCGGACTTACCTGTCAGCGTAAAACTGCCCTTCTAAAATCCCCCTCTGAGACATATACTGAAAACAACGGCAAAAAAGAGGCATGGCATGCTGTTTTCCGAATTAAAATGTAAGGATGTGATCAATACAAAGGACTGCAAAAAACTGGGAAAGGTCTCGGATCTGGAATTCGACCAGTGCACAGGCTGCATCAAGAAGATCATAGTGCCCGGCAGCAACAGGTTCCTGGGATTTCTGAACTGTGAACCGGATATTGTGATTCCTTTCAAAGACATTTGCCAGATCGGACCGGATATCATCTTGGTCGACATCAGGTGCTGACAGCAATATAACGATCCGAAAAAGGTCTTTTCTACTGTCGGAACCATTGCCGCATACCTTATCTCCGCTCCGGAGCGTGTCATTTTAATTGACATTAAGTGACGGAAATGATAAATTATTATTAAAGTATGCACGATGGAGGAAAAGTACATGAAATGTCCTTTTTGCAGTCACGAAAATACAAGAGTTATAGACTCCAGACCGGCAGACGATAATAATTCCATTCGCCGCCGCCGTGTGTGTGATGATTGCGGCAAACGCTTTACCACGTATGAAAAGATCGAGACGATCCCTCTGATCATCATCAAGAAAGATAACAACAGGGAAACATATGACCGCTCCAAAATAGAGGCCGGGGTGCTGCGCGCCTGTCATAAGCGGCCCGTCAGCGCCCAGCAGATCACCAACCTTGTGGATGAAGTGGAAAATGACATTTCCAACCGCGAGGAAAAGGAAATCTCCAGCCAGGTCATCGGAGAGATGCTGATGAACAAACTGATGGAACTGGATCCCGTGGCATATGTGCGCTTCGCATCCGTGTACAGGGAATTTAAGGATGTCAATACCTTTATGGATGAGTTAAAGAAGATGTTGGAATAGCACCTAATGTACCAAAACCCCGAAAAAGTCAAAGCACCCCTGCCACTGATGTGCGGGGTGCTTTACTTTGTGGTAAGTTTTGTTCATGGAGCTGCACTCTTTCCGCAAAGCTCATTCCGGTCATTAACGCCTCCTTCCATGCTCTCCATATTGCCCGTAAAAGGAAACCAGCCGGGCAATGATCCCGGCTGGCTTTCTCTGTTTTATTATTTCATCACTTTACACGGACCTTCTGACCCGGATAAATATATTTCTGTTTTGCAATCTCAGGATTCATGTCTATGACTGATTTCAGCGTCACTCCGTTCCTCCTCGCGATTTTGATCAGGCAGTCTCCCTTCTTTACCTCATCGTATACCGCGCCGTCCGGAGAAAGGGCCGTCACACCGACACCCTGTATATATCCTACCGTGATGATCTGACCGGGATATATCAGGTTAGGATTCCTGATCTGGGAATTCCATGCCAGTAGCTGTGCCAGGCTGATACCATGTTTTCTGGCGATCTTGCTCAGGGTATCACCTTTGACTACTGTGTATTTCGCATGTTCGCCGTCTGTCACGGCTCCACCCTGGCTTCCGGTGCCGCCGTCGCTGTTGCCATCATCATTGTCCCCGTCATCTTCACTGCCGCTTCCCTGACTGCTACCGGAACCGCTTCCTCCGATCACATAGTTCTGCGCCGCTCTCTTTAAGATGTCCGTGCCCTGTGTACGGAATTCCATTCCCAGCGTATGTGTGCCATCCGCCATACCGTTGGTCAGTGTCTGGGCATAAATGGTGATTCTGGTGCTTCCTGATTCGGAAGTGTAATCCACTCCATCTGTCAATTTCACACCGTCCAGATATAAATCCACAAACTCCGCGTAGACACCCTGGGAAACAAGCAGCTGATCACCCGCATCAGCAGAATAAGCATATTGTACACGCTGGGTCAGATCATATCCGGAATCGGTGGCTCCGTCAACGTTTGCATCTGTGTTCCTGTTGACCACCATTGTGTACGTCTTACTGCTGCTGCCGAAGGAACTGTAGCTGTTGGTCATCCTCACGGTAAAGGTAAACGTTCCCATCTCCCTGGGCACACCATACAGTTCACCGTTAGGCTTTACGGTCATACCTGCAGGCAGCGAACCGCTGTACAGCTCATAGCTCACATGGTTCCAGCTGTACTTATTGCTGTTCTGGATCATGGTTCCATAAGGAACATACTGAACGGCCTGCGGAATCTCCGTGGTAGTAATGGAGGGATTGCCCACGGTACCGGTCAGTGTCAGCACCATCAGCGTCTTTCCCTCGGACTTCACGGTCAGCGTGCCGGACACATCCGTACCGGCAGCCACGCCGCTCTTTGCCGTCAGGCGCACCTTAGCCAGATTCCACAGTTCCCCGTAGGAAGCCGTATCACCGCCTGTCGAAGGTATGGAACCGTCGGCTGCCGGCTGGTAACCCACAGTGCCCGCAAAGCCGGGCAGATCCTCATCGCCCTTGAGGGTCCAGTAATCATTCAGCTGTACCGTATCGGATACCAGCTCTACGGACAGCTTTTTTATGGCGTCTGTACCCATGTTGGCAAACAAAATGTCATGTACATTATAGTGATATCCGTCCAGCATCACCTCACGGGTGGAGTAGATCACACCGTCCCGCACCTGCGTACCCGCATCGACATCCGCCAGACTGTTGATATACAGCTGACCGGCGCCGTCCGCCGCCCGGACTACCTGTACCCAGTAATTCTTCGCGTTCTCACCGTTCTCCGCGGACACGGTGTACTGCACTGTGTCGGTAAAATCATGGAAGCTCTCTCCGCTGACTTCCGGCGCACTGCTCCCTGCCGCATAAAGCTTTGCACCGGAGGAAATATAGAATTCCGGTGCCAGGTTTGCCAATTGTGCATCGGTGACATCCCCGCCAACCAGTACCGTCAGATAATTGTACTCACCGTAAGAATCATCCCTGTCGCTTACCTGATAACAGGGAATATAAGTACCGTCTGCTGTCTTAAACTGGTAGAAATTTACCTGCGAACCGCTGTTCAAACCGGAGCCTGAACTGGGTAAAACCGTTCCTTCTTCCGCCTTAATGCAGTACTTCCAGACCGTCTGATCCGGGGAACCGTCCGCCCCGGCTATGATCGTCATATAGACACCGTTGCTGTAGTCCGCGCCATATCCCTTTGTTCCGAACAGATCCGCCTTAATGTCCGCTGCACCGGCAGCCACAGCTTCCGCCACGGAATTGTAAAGTCCCAGATACGCTCCCGTGACAGATTCCGGGCTGGCTACTCCGTCCTTGCTGAATGCAAATCTCTGATAGTATGTACCGTTTGCGGCATAGCCTTTATACAATGTATAGGTTCTGTAATCGCATCCGTCCGCACTCTTTGAACTTGAAGTCTGCACCATTCCGGATGTCAGATAGCCGTTGCTGTGCATCATCTGCAGATAGTAGTAACTCAGAGAATATCCCTGCGTATTCAGATATAATTGAAAAGGCAGACATCCTGTCACATTTCCGCCGGCATCGTAAGAAACCACTGTGATCCAGCTGTCGCTGTAACGCTGCAGCAGATAGCCCGCATTGGTCTGTGTCATGTCCCCGCAGAAGATCTTATCCGTAATTTCCGTTGCCGCCATGGCCTCCGCCGCCGTAGCGTGATTGCCTTCAAAAGCCCTCAGATGATAAGTCCCTCCAAACAGAACAGGATTGACCCTCAGACTTACATAGGCGCTGCTGACCGCCCCTGCCTCACTGGTGGCAGCATTAATGCGCATCTCACGGTCGTCTCTGTTATAGTCATAATAGCGGGCAAGGTAAGTAGTGGCATTTGCATCCACTTCCGGCAGCGCCGTGCGGACTCCCTGCTCATTCTGGACATAAATAGTGGGGATCAGCCAGTTTTTAGATTCTGCGATCTTTACCGGCAGAGAATACCTTACGGCGCCGGTATCCAGCTGATCACCGGTACCCACGATCATTTCCCAGTTCTGGCTGGAATTATTGTAGGTCCTTTCACTGAGGTCAAACCTGTCTCCGGACTGGCTGACCGTATATTCATCCTTCGAATCGCCGGCTCTTTTCCAGACGATCCTGTCACCGTCCGCCACATTGGCGCCTAAAAGCGCTTTGACGGATACCTGCGTCAACTGCACAGGCGTATAGCCGGACAGATCCACCTGCGACAGGCTCTGCTCTCTGATCGGCAGAAGGGAAAAAGGCATGCTGCCCGCCTCCTCCGGGAATTCCTTCGCCTCGGGATATACCACGATGGTATCTCCTCCTATCTCCAGACTCATCTGCGTCACCGCGGTACCGTCTGTGGGTGCATC
>CAMWWF010000039.1 GCA_947177885.1 uncultured Lachnospiraceae bacterium | reverse complement strand
GCGGTACCGGTTCGGGCAAGACCACCTTTTTGAATGCCCTTTCCAATTACATTCCCCAGGCGGAACGCGCCATTACCATAGAGGATTCCGCGGAGCTGCAGATCCGGCATATTCCCAATCTGGTAAGGCTGGAGACACGCAATGCAAATTCCTCGGGGACAGGCGGTATTTCCATGCGGGATCTGATCAAATCTTCCCTGCGTATGAGACCGGAACGGATCGTGGTGGGCGAGGTCAGAGGGGAAGAAGCGCTGGATATGCTTCAGGCCATGAACACCGGGCATGACGGTTCCATTTCCACGGGCCACGCCAACTCGGCGGAGGATATGATAAGCCGTCTGGAGACTATGGTGCTGAGCGGCGCGGCGGGACTTCCTCTGGAAGCCATCCGACAGCAGATCGCGTCAGCGGTGGATATTATCATTCATCTCTCCAGAATGCGGGACAGTTCCCGTAAGACCATGTGCATATCGGAGGTGGTGGGACTGGAAGGCGGCAGGGTGATCATGAATCCGCTGTTTGAATTTCAGGAAGATGAGAAGACCACGGTGCGCAAGGTGTCAGGCTCACTGAACCGGACGAAGAATGAGATGGTTCATCCGGATAAATTTATTGCCAGCGGTATTTATGATTATCTGTAACTGCAGGAATGCGAGTAACTGTTCGGAAGGCGCTTTCGCAAGTATTTTTGTGAGTGAAGAATAAGCGAAAGTCACAGAAACACAAGACAGGAATGCAAATTTATTGCTGCAGGCAGCGATGAAGCAGAAAAACAACATCTGCCGGTCAGGAGACTGTCCGGGCGGGTGCGGAACCGGAATGGAGAGAAAAAATGAATCCTAATATGCCTGTTTATTACAGATGTAACATGAAAAAGGGAGAGCACATTCTTGCCTATATCATCTGCAGCGTGATCATTGCAGGGATTGCGTATCTGTTTTACCATCTTGTCCCGATCTCCGTTGTGATAGGGTTCGGGGCGGGATTCCGGCTGGAGAAGATATACGCGGATTCCACTGTGAAAAAGAGAATGGCTGCGTTGCGCCTGCAGTTCAGGGATTTCCTGGAATCCATGAGTGTGGCGGCAAGAGCCGGGAATGTGGAAGTCATGGCGATAAAGTCGGCGCTGAAGGATCTGAAGATTTCCTACAGCGCCAAGGCGGATATTGTGCGGGAGGTGGAAAACATTCTTCTGCAGTATGAAAAGGGCGGAATAGAGCTCAAATATCTGTTCGAGGATTTCGCGGACAGAAGTGATCTGGAGGATATCCGGAGCTTTGCCACGATATATGCTGTCATTGAGGGTAAGAATGACCGCTTCGGGGAAATTGTCAGTCAGACATCGGAGATCATCGGTGACAAGATTGAGATCGAACAGGAGATCCATACCGTAATTGCCGCCGCGAAGTCAGAGACAAACATGATGCTTCTCATGCCCATCGTCATCGTAGTGGCCATGTCCCTGATGGGTTCGGGATTCATGGATGCGCTTTTTACTACTTTCGCAGGGCATCTGGCGGCTACGGTGGCGCTGGCATTCTTCGGGATCTCCTATGTGCTGGCTTCAAAGGCAAGCGATATTAAAGTTTAAAGAGGTATGGAGCAAGATGATTATATGTATGGCTTTGGCTACAATCGGTTTTCTGTTTTTCGTGTTCCTGTTTTTGTCGGCGGATGAAAACATCATCGGCGCCATTCTTACGTGCCGTAAGGAGACGGAGATTGAGAATAGAAAGAAGACTCAGATCGAATTGGACCTTATCGTGGATTACATGAAGCGTACAAAAGACCTGAAAGATAAAAAACGCGTGAAACAGGCCAGAGAGTTGAAAGAGAATCTGGAGCAGGCGCAGAAAAAGCTGGCGCGCCTGGAAAAAGGCAGGATCGGATTGGGGGAGATCATTCCCGTTGCGGGATACCGCCTGATGCAGCTGCTGAATTGGGACGGCAGGAATGATACTGTGAAGAGGCTTCACAATCAGTGCATTCAGTTCAAGGAAAAGAGAGAGGCAATGAATTATACCTACTATATCCTGGGCGCTCTGATCGGTTATTCGGTGCTGGGAGGCGTCTGCTGTTTCGCCGTATCCGGACTTGCTCTTGCCATGGGGCTGGGGGTTAAGGCGGTGATCTTCTCCGCGGTGGTCCTGATCCTGCTGGTCATGGCAGGATATGTACCTTATGACAATGTAAATGTTACCGTCAGAAAGCGGAAGGAGGAGATTGAGAACCAGTTTCCCCAGGTAGTGTCCAAGCTGACGCTTCTGACGGTAGCCGGCATGGAGGTCAATCAGGCGTGGAAGCTTACGGGCGGAAGCGGAGTGGGCGTGCTCTATCAGGAAATGGAAAGGGTTCTGGTGGAGCTGGATAATAATGTGCCGCCGGTGGAGGCTTACGGCAGGTTTATCACCCGCTGCAATAATCCTTACACCACAAAGCTTGCCACAGCGATCATTCAGAATGCCTCCAAGGGAAATTCTGAGATCGTGAGTCTGTTCCGCAGACTGAACAGCGAGAGCTGGCTGGAGCACAAACACAGTGCCAGACGGCGGGGAGAGCAGATTTCCTCCAAGCTGCTGGTGCCGACACTTTTGATGTTCGTGGGGATCATTATATTGGTTATTGTTCCGGTGATGACGGGCTTCAGTTTTTAGTGTGACGGTCACACTGGTCTGCCGGATTGATAATAGTTTACTGACTTTCGAAAGGGGAGGTGAAAGAGATGTTGAAAACGTTGGATCGTCTTTATATCGGTGCACAGATCAGGAAGAGGGCTTTTATTGAGAACTTTAAGAGTGATGAGAGCGGTGTGTCCAATTTTGTGGCTACCGTGCTTCTGATATTGATGGTAGTGCTGATCGGCGGTGCCGTATGGGGATTTCTGAGCGGATATTTTTCTGAGTTGTTCGATAAGATCAAGTCGGGTTCCACATCAATGGGTTCAGGAGACATTTCCACAGGATATTAAGACCGGTGATCCGGTGGAAGATTACAGGAGAATTCCCATGCTCTGTATGAGAATAACGGATTCATTGCTGTCAGTGGAGAAATGGTAACAAAGGGGAGGCATGGAGATGCGGAGATTTGGAAAAAGTGAACAGGGCACGGCAATGGTTGAAGCCACATTGATGCTGCCTTTTTGCATGATCATGATCGTAGGCGTGCTCTATGCCGCCCTGTATCTGTGTCAGAAGGCGAATATCCAGTCTGATCTGGAGACGGCACTGCTCTATTACAAGGCGGCTGAGTCGGATACCTATGTGGAGGCTAAGACGCAGATGGAATATGACGGGAACGGTCTGGAGGCTGTGGGGAGCAATTATGGCACTGTCAGATATCTGAATCCCTACCGTTTCTTTTTCATGAAGTTCAAAGAGGGCGATTACAGGAGTTTTTTCAGGAGTATATGCGGTCATATGTTCTTTGATACGGGCGACAATGTATCGATCACGGCTCAAAGGCATAATTATGTGTTTTACAAGACGATTGAGGCCACAGCCACACAGACGGTGAAGCCGCCGGTCAATCTTTCATGGGTGGGCGGGCCTGAGAAGATGATCATTGAGGTGACTGGTGAAATAGTGATCAATGACGGGGATGATTTTATCCGCAATGTGGATTTTGCGATAGATATGCTGGCTGACACGGAGATGGGCAGATTTGTTCAGGGAATAGGGCAGAAGGCAAAAGATATTTACGATAAGTTCAAAGAGGTACTGCATGTGGGAGATGAAGAGTGATGCTTAAACTGTTTTTGAAAAGAGGAAAAGGTTCCATATCCGTCTTTGTTACGGTGATCATGGTTCCGGTGGTTTTCTTTATCGGTTTTCTGGTGGATCTGTCCAGGATAAAATTCTGCGGCAATCAGGCAGTGATGGCGGCGGACAATTACGGTGAGGCCATATTGACGGATTATGACAATCTGCTGAAAGAACTGTATGGTCTTTTTTCCCTGACTCAGAATCAGGAGGGAACAGAGGCACTGGATCGTCTGGATGCTTATGTGAAGGAATATTATATGACTTCCTTCCAGCCCAACGAGAACAGGATCCATTTCGGACATCTTCAGGATTTTACCGGAACGAAGCCCTACGAGGGATGGATGCCTTATCAGAACGCGGTGGTGGCATTTGAGGCGTCCCCTGCAGAAGGGGCGACTTTGGATAATCCCGCGGTCTTTAACACACAGATAGGGGATTTTATGAAATTCAGGATCGTGCAGACGGTGGGTGACGATCTGGATGGTATCGTGCAGGCTATTGAGTCCGTGCAGAATATGGATCACAATATTGCAGCTGTGGAGAAGCGTGATGAGATCACGGAAAAGGCATCCAAAGTGTTGGAAGCGGCGCAGGATTACTATGTGCAGCTGGAGGCGTTGTGGCAGTATCCGGATTATATAAGGGAAATCGATAAAGCGTATGACCAGGGGATACGATCCATAGAGAGTATACTTGAAAGTAAGTATTCGTATTACAAAGCCTACATGGACGAAGATCCTCAGGCCATAGCGGATGCCCTGGAGCATCGGGAGAAGATCCGGGAGGCGGAAGAGGAGAAAGAAAATTCCGGAGTGCAGAACCAGACAGGGACAGACGGGGAGGAGACGGAAAGGGATTCGGATACCACAGAAGACGAGCTCACGGAAGAGGAGGAGAGGCTGTGCGGGATAGACGACGATTATACGGAGCATCTGGGGCACAGCCCGGAGCAGCTGCAGGCAGCTTTCGATACAGCGGTGGAAAGACTGACAGAACGGATCGAGTGGGAGAAAGAACTGAGAACGGTTTACGGCACCGGAGGTTATGTGGTTACCGACCATGAGGGGCATAAGGACGTGACGGTTCATTTTGCTAATTTTGACCAGAAGGTTGCCGCTCTGCAGAGCGCTGCCAATGTGTTGGACAGCAGAATGGAGGATCTGCAGGAACTGCGGTCGCAGCTTGATACCATTCTGCAGGGAGACAATATAACGGCAGAATTAAAGGACGGAATAGAGAAGGAGATGGAAGAGCTTGATAAGCTCTTTGGAGGGGAAGGCGATGGCTATACGGCCGAAAATTACAGGGATCTGGCCATGCATATCGCTTCCTATAGTGAGCAGAACAGTGTATACAGATCCCAGACGGAGAAGATCCTGGAGAGCATAAAGGAGAGAGGAAGCGAATGCATTGATTCCCATCCGGAACTGTCAGAGCTTCCGGAGTATGCGGATACACTGGACTATGAGCGAGTGGATGCTTATTACGGGAGCGGCTTTGTGACACTACACGACTCACTTCAGGAATGCTTTGGAAATGATTCTTCGGGCAGTGTCAAGAAGGAAGCGGAGAAAAAGCAGGACGATGCGGATGCTCTGCTGGGAGATGTGGGGAAAGCTCTGGAAGACGAGGCGGCCGGTGCGGGGGGCAGAGATATCCCCTCAGGCGGCGATTTTGCAGGTATGGGGGATTCCGGATCCGCAGGCGGATTTGATATCACCAGTATGATGGGGAGCGCGGCTAAGAGCTTTGGGAGCAATACCCTTGCGGATGCGGGAAACCGGCTGCTGACAAAGGTGTATCTGGTGCAGTATGATTTCGGAATGTTTACCAGCAGAGTGACCAATATAGAGAAAACCGGAGATATGGCCGGGGCAAGCGGGGAAGAGACGGGCACGGGAGAAAGTGTACAAACCTCCCTCACCGGATATCCCATGGCATCCAATATCAATTATCTGTATCAGTCGGAAATCGAGTATCTGCTGGGCGGGCATAATTCATCCAGAGAGAATCTGAACGAGGCGAGAAATAAGATTCTGGCTTTTCGTGCCGTGATGAACTATGCGTCCACCTACACTGTGGAGCCTATTGACACTGCCATAAAGACAATTTCAAGTGCGTTTGCCGCAGTGCCCGTTGTTGGGCCTGCTCTGAAGATCGTCGTGGCGGGAGCGCTGCGTCTGGCAGTGGCGGGAGTGGAGACTTACGGGGACTGGGTGCTGCTGACAAAAGGGGAAGCCGTCTGTGTTCTGAAAACAGAGGTGGGTGACTTATCTGTCACGGCGCTGCCCGGCAAATTTGCGGACGGACTGAACGATCTTTTGGGAAATGTAAATACCAACGGGAAGAAGAGTAATAAGCTTGAGCTGGATTATGAGCAATACTGTATGATCATGATGCTGTTCCTGACGCGTTCGGAGGATCTGAGCCGGCGTTCGGCGGATCTGATCACTTTAAATGTCAACACCGTCAAACAGCAGATTGGTTCGAAAGGTATATTGGACAAGCTTGAATTTAAAATGGAAAATACGGTTACTGCGGTGGATGTGACCTGCGCGGTACAGCTGGATATGGTGGTCATGCCGAAGAGCTTTGCGAAAAGTACGGTAGACGCTGAGACTTATGCCGCCATTGAAGAGTTTGAGGACAATGTTTATAAATTTACAGTCACCAGAGGCTATTAGTGCTTCATCCGGTCTGAAAGAGAACTGTGGACTGCCTGCTTCGCGCCGCTGCGTCCTCCTGTTGACAGGGGATGCCGCAAAGCGGCGGGAGAGGCCGGTGCGGGTCACGGTGCGGTACTGCGATGGGGAGGCGGCCGGGTGAGCGGTGATCTTACAGGGCAGAACAGGTTTTGTGGAAGGAAAAGAGTGTATATGGAGCGGGGAAAGGGAAGAACTGGAGGACAGAATGAGAGTGGAATGATTGTGGTGGAGACGGTGATTTCTTTTACGGTTTTTCTGGTCACGATCTTTTCCATTGCCTATTTCATCAATATGCTGATCCTGCACAATAAAATACAGTTCGCTGTCAACTCGGCAGCTCATGAGCTGGCTGGTTATACTTATCTGTATGCGGCCTTTGGCGGCAGGGATGCTTCGCGGGCGATCAGCAGTGATAACGCGGGGAATACCGCTATGATAGACAATGCGGCCGGTTCGGCATACAGCAGCTATAAGAAGGTGATACAGGCTGCGGGAAGCGTACAGTCTGCGGCGGGCGAAACGGTAGACTTTCTGACTCAGCTGCAGGGATTTGGAGAGACAGAGGGCAGCGGTGAGGACAGCGGCGTGGATCTGGAACAGCTGGCGCAGCAGCTCGAGGATATGGGAAATAAGGCCGCTCAGACAGGACAGGCAATACAGGGAGCGGTGGAAGATGTGGGGAATGCAGCCGATCAGGTAAAGGATACGGCGGATCAGATCAAAGGGATGATGCAGAATAAGGAGGGCGTGATCAGCGGCCTGGCATTTATCGCCTTAGAAGGTGTGGAGTACAAGACCAAGAATCTGATGGGCATGGGCGCCGCATGGCTGATGACGAGAGGATATCTGAAGCAGGGAAGCCTGAATGCGGATGAATTTCTGAGATCCTATGGCGTCCGGGACGGATATGGGGGACTGGATTTCTCAGGGACCACTATTTTCTGTGACAGCGATTTCCGCATGATAGATATTGTGGTGGAATATGATGTGGAACCGGGCTTCGTCCGCCTCATTCTCCCTGATACCGTAAAGCTGCACATGGTGAACAGAGTGACGATCCCGGCATGGCTTGACGGTGACGGTGTCAAGGTGGAACCGGGAAAGTAAAATCGGACCGGACCGCCCGGGCAGAGTGATGGAAACGGGGCGGAAGAGGCACAGTGGGAGGAAGGAAGCGTGAAGATTGTCAGCGCTGTACTGGGGACAGTCGTTATTATGATCTTGTATTATGGCGCGGTGGTGCTTTTGGACAGAAGGCTGTCCCTGCAGTTGTCCGGAAAAAGAGTATTCTTCCGGGAGAATTGTATCACGGATAAATTTGTTCTGGGGGTGGGGATGATCACAGCTGCGGTCTGGTGTTGGCTGAGCATCCGACAGGATATGTATATTTTTGCACTGCTGCAGAATATGGCCATTTTTCTGGCAATGAGTATTTTTGCGGTCACCGACAGGAAAGCCAGGCTGATCCCGAACCGGGTGGTACTGTTCTTTCTGGGACTTTGGTCCGTGATCGGCATGGGAGCTGTGGTCAGTGATCCGGAAAGGGGGCTTGCGCTCATCGGGCAATCCATCATAGGAGGACTGGTGGGAGGTCTCATCTTCCTCCTGTGCTATCTGATATCAAAGGGGCAGCTGGGGGCCGGGGATGTGAAGCTTGCCTTTGTGATGGGGCTGTACCTTACGGGTCAGAGAATTGTGGGAGCCATTGCATACGGCGTGCTGGTATGCTGTGTCTATTCCCTGGTACAGATGGCGCGCAAAAAGCTGACAATGAAGGACGGAGTCCCGTTGGCGCCGTTTCTGTATCTGGGCACACTGCTGACCTTTTTGATCTTATGAAGGTAAAGTGTTCCTGGTACTGACTGTACGTGAGTCTTTGGCGGCATGGGGGAAGCGTGTAAACAAATCATACATTTGGAAGGATGGAAATGAGGATGAGTGGAGTGAAAGGCAAACGGTGGATAGTGGTCATTGCACTTTTGGCGGTGATCCTGCTGGGCTGGTATTTGTCAGTCAGAACCGCCAGCGGCATCGACAACAGGAACGCGCAGGCGGAGCTGGTCCGGCAGGCAGACCTGTATGCGGGCAAGGAGCTTTATGTGAGAGCGGTTCCATTGTATGTGCAGGCTTTAAGCTACCGCACGGATGAGGTTCCCGGGATAGAGACCAGGCTGCAGCAGGTCTATCTGGCACAGGGGGACACGGATTCCTATGTGGAGCTTGTGGAAAAGAGAAGCGTCGATGGGACCGCATCAGAGGAGGAGTACCTGAAGGCGGCCGAAATATACCTTTCCGAAAATGATCTCAAGGATGCAATGACATTGTTGAAAAAGGGAATGGAGCTATATCCCGGCGGTCCCATAGGAGAGTTGTACGAAGATAACCGCTATGGATATTCCATGCGTGTCACTGCGGCCGTGGAGATCACTCCTACATCGGGAAACAGTCTGATGCCTGCCTTTGACGGCAGTAAGTGGGGCTACATAAACGCCGGCGGAAAATTTATCCTCCCGGCGGTTTACGATACGGCAGTGCCTTTCAACAACGGCGGGTACGGTGTGGTCTCCATGGACGGCACTTATTACACCATTCTGACCACCGGCGAGAAATACGGGATCGACGAGACCCCGGTGAACGATGTCTATGGTATCAACAATGCGTACATTGTGGCACAGAGCAATGGTAAATACGGATATTATACGGCAGATTTCGTCTGCGCCTTTCCGGAGCTTCAATTTGATGAGATGACCATGAATTCCTGCGGTGTCTTCGCGGCAAGGAGCGGTGACAAATGGGCTGTCATAAGTGACAGCGGGGAGGCCGTCACAGATTACATTTATGAGGATGTGGCAGTGAGTTCCCTGAATCAGGTCTTTGCGGGGAATATGGGTATGGTGAAATCAGGGGGGCTGTGGTATCTCATTGATGTGGAAGGAAACAGAGTGAGCGAGAACGGCTTTGCGGATGCAAAAGCCCCGGAGTCATCCAATTACATTGCGGTGGCGGATGAAAACGGCAAATGGGGATTTATTGACCGAAGCGGGCAGCTGGTCATTGATTACCAGTATAATGACGCATGGTCCTTTTCCAATCATCTGGCGGCGGTCAGGGTGGTGGACACATGGGGATATATCAGTGAGCGGAATGAGCTGGTGATAACGGAAGCGCTGGAGAGCGCCATGCCTTTCCACAATTATTCCGCCCAGGTTACCTTTTTGGACCAGGCGGCGATGATCACTCTGGAGTATAAGACGGATTAGCAAAATGCGGGGAGAACAGAACATGAACAGCGAAAATTTTACGTTACAGAATTCATTGGAGGCAAACTATCTGAATATACGACTGGACTTCGGGGAGAGACCGGATGAGATCGCGGTAAAAGTGATCCGGAAGGATTGTCCGGAGTTCCTGATCCCATTCCGCATTGTATCGGTCAATGAGGAGACGGTACTGAAATACAAGCTGATCAATACGGTGGCATTGGAGTATGCGGAAATGACACTGCCCAAAGCTTTGTTCGTACAGTTGTATCTTAATCTGCTGGAGCCTTTTGTCAAGGGCAGAGATTGGTTCCTGGACTATCATAATTTCTGTGTGGATACCAGATATGTGTACGTGGATAAGCATACCTATCAGGTGTTCTATCTCTACGTTCCTGTTCCGTCTTATCGCAGTGAAGACCGGGAGATACTGGAATTTTTCAAGAATGTGTTCATGCGTATCATGATCAGCGACGACAAGGATTTCCAGGTAAGACTGTTCCGGTTTTTCGGGGATGGCCATATTACGTTGGCGGGATTGTATCGGCTGATGCTGGAGGAAAAGGGCGCGGCGGCATCTTCACAGGCGACATTCCTGCAGCCTGCGAGTCAGCAGCCTGTAAATCAGCAGCCGGCATATCGGCAGCCTGTGAGTCAACAGCCGGCATACCAGCAGTCTGTGAGTCAGCAGCCGGCATTTCAACAGCCTGCTTCACGGCAGACGCCATTTTCACAGTCCGTAATGCCTGTGGAAGAAAAGAAAAAGGACAGCGACGACGGCAGGAAAAAGGATAAGAAGCAGATGTCGTATAAAGCCTCAGAGCCTGAACAGGAGAGGAACCTGGGATACGGAGCGGACAACAGTGAGGACGAAGTAGTCCAGGCTCTGTTTGGCAACAAGAAGGGCAAAAAGGAAAAACCTTCTGCGGAGAGCAAAAGAGCGGAGAAGGAACCGGGCAGGAAAACAAAGGAGGAAAAAGGGCATGGAGGTCTGGGAAGTCTGTTTGGCGGCAGAAAGAAGCAGACAGTTCCTCCCTCACAGACACCGGAGCACGGGGTGGCAGCAGGCGGACAGCCGGCATATGCGGGAGTGCGGCAGACGGCTTCCACGGACTATGCCCCGGGAGCGGCGGACTATGCGTCCGTGTACGGCGGAAACGGTTCCGACGAGACGGAGGTATTCTCCGATGAGGCTGCGGCAGTGCAGACACCGTGGATGGAGCTGATCGATTTTTCCCAACCGGGAGCATTACAGAGGATCGATCTTAACTTTACGAAACCTTATATCACCATCGGGAGGATGTCTTCCGACGAAAAACGGCCGGATGTGGCGTTTCCCGGAGAATTCAAGCGGATCGGCAGACAGCATGCGCGTATCGAGCGCAGAGGAGATGCTTTCTTTGTTATTGACCTGGGTTCCGCCAATCATACCATGGTGAACGGTCAGGTGATGGTGCCGAATCAGCCGTATCAGCTTCAGGACGGCATGGAGCTGGCTTTCACGGTCAGTAAGCCTGTGCGCTATCGGGTTCATATCTCCTGAGGAAGAGCGCGTGGGACAGAGTTTTTCAAAGCGCGATAGAGTTTACAATTGCATCAGGGTCTGTAGTTGCATCGGAACCTGCAGTTGTATCAGAGCCTGCAGTTGTGTCGGAGTCTGCTATTGCATCGGAGGATCATGCGATTCTTTACCAGCGACAGAAGCCGTTTTGCGGGGAAGATTGAAAAATGCCCGGAATGCGATATTTTGCATCGGTATGTGACGGAGGTCAGGATGAAGATCAGGGGAGGCAGTGCATCGGACATCGGCAGTGTGAGAGAGGTCAATCAGGATGCCGTGTGCTACAGACATTTGAAACAGGGGAAAGAGACATTGGTGTTGTGTGTTGTAGGTGACGGCGTGGGGGGGCTTGAGCACGGCGAGATGGCTTCCTCTTTTCTGGTACGGCGCGCGGAGGAGTGGTTTGAAGATCTGGCAACATGGATCGCTGTTTCGGAGACGGAACCGGAGGTGTTGTTCTCTCATTTAAAGGACGCGGTCGAATGCTGGAATGAGGATCTGTGTCAGATATGCCGAAGGGAAAACCTGAAAACCGGATCAACCCTGTCGCTGTTGTTCCTGATAAGGCACAGATATTACATTATCCATGTGGGTGACAGCAGGGTGTACCGCTATCGGGGAGGTATGCTGGAGCAATTGACTGTGGATGACAGCGTGGCGCGGCTGAAGACAGGTCAGATGAAGAGTTATCTCAACAATTATATGGGAAAGCAGGAACAGTTGTGGTTCCAGGCACTGGAGGGAAATGCGGAAAAGGGTGATGTATTTGTGGTCTGCTCGGATGGCTTCTATCATCATTTGGTGGAAACGGACATTGAGGCCGTCCATGAAAAGAGATGGAGGAAGGATCCCGACGGTTTCTGCAGCGGAATGGTCCGGGCCATGATAGAGAGGGGGGAGAGGGACAATATCTCTGTCTGTGTGGCGGAGGTGGAACGGTGATCACACCAGTGTCAGAAAGAAAAAGAGGACACCCACCAGTGAAAAGTTGACGGCATTCCCGAGGAGGGAGAAGAACAGGCCCTTTGCCAGTTCCCGGCCGCGTTTTCCGCGGTATATGACACAGAACAGTTTGACGGATTCGTAAAATATGACGCAAAAGACCCAGACTGCGGGGCGGAAATCGGTTATGACCGCGGCAAGGAGGAAGACGGCGGTAAACAGAACTTCCAGAATAAAATTCCCCGGGGAGATGGTGTGACCGCAGTTTTTACATTTGCCATGGCAGGACAGATAGGAGTAAATGGGGATCTGCTGCCGCAGGGTGAGTCTGCATCCGCAGGATTCACAGAAGCAGTCGCTGTTTCCCACGGAGACGGGATGACCCTTCAGCAGCCGCAGGATATCTGTGGTCGCATAGGCGCCAATGACATAAAAAGCCATACATATTGTGATTTTAATCAGTAATTGAAACCTGGTATAGTCCTTTATGGTGATTGTAGGATTATAAATAATTTGAAGGAGAAAGTAAAGGATTATATGTTTTGTGTTTCCCCGTTTTTGAAATTTGCATCTCTGAAACTCGTATAGAATCAGTATTTTTCATCCAAAGGGACAGTCACCACTGACCATTTCCCGTTTGTTTCGTATTTATACGGCGTTACGGAAGGCGGATAGGGAAAAATAGGGAAACTCAAATGATATGTGTTTTGCACCACATTCCGAAAAAGATCGGAAGACAGTTCGGAACGGCAGGCCGGATAAAAAAGCGCATCCGGCCGGAGGTAGGGAACTGTTGGAAAATTGCTCATGGCAATGACTTGTCTGAATGTCCGTCTGCGGCATCAGAAAATCCTGACACAGCCCACTATGTCTGCGGTTTTCTTCTTTGCAGCGGAACATTTATACGGTGTTCCTGTCGCAAGTAATTTCTGAACGGTTCCCGGAGCGTGTTTGAAAATGTTTTCTTCGGGGCATGCAGACCGGGGGAATGATTTTTCAAACACGCTCTGGTGCGCGCCGCAGCGCGCAGGGAGGTATAAAAATGAATTTACATGTCAGCGAGAGATTGCTATATGGAGGAATCACGGCGATGGCAGCGGTGGCGGTCATCGTCGCAGCGGGTATTGTGATATTTACGGTTACCGGGCGAAAGCTGAGGAAAAAGCTGGAAGAAGAGTACGGTAAGCCTTCTGTCAGTCAGAAATAAGTTCAGAATGAGAAGCTGTTATGTACTGCATGTCTGGAGGCACACAGTGGGGGAGCGGCGTTGTTGCGCCTGACAGGGTCCCGGGACCGGTGCTTTGGGGGGAT
>CAMWWF010000038.1 GCA_947177885.1 uncultured Lachnospiraceae bacterium | reverse complement strand
CGTAATGCCTATGCCATGTATTATCGTAAATTCATTCCCGTGCTGGAAGAGATCCGATTTTCCGCGGGAGAGCGCTGTATATTTCCGGAAGGACAAGAGGTTCCTGATTTCAGGGAAATCAACACCGAGAAGATGTATCTTGGTTTTGACCGGGACGTGACACCGGACAATTGCTGGTATACGGGGGAGAGATCCTTTTCCTTTACCGGGAAGTCGATCAAAGGAAAGGGAGTCCTCTTTGGCCGGGAAGCGTTCTGGGTGGAATTGACAGAGAAAAGAGAGGAAGAGTTCACCTGTTTTCTGCCGAATCATATCTTAGTCCGACAAATTCCGGGAGAGGCCGATGAGGACATTGAAAAGGAGCAGATCTGCGCAGGAGATGTATTTTATCTGGAACCTGACGGCATGAATACACTGGAGGCGGTGTGTCTGTCGGATATCTGCCGTGATCGGGCGGGAGCCCCCATCATATCCGGGAGACAGGCGGCGGAACATTGTTTTGCACATTGGGGAAGGCTGCTGACGCCCATGGATATGGAACTCATGCTGCAGGAGAGATATCCGCTGATCCGGGTGAAATCCTGTGTCTTCCGACAGCGGGAGAGGACGCTGGAGGTGGAGTTGGCTTATTCCCACAGCCGGGAAAGGGGTAAAAGCGCCCGGTCGGTGAGAAAGCCGGAGCATTCGGACAGTCCGGAGGAAAAAGTGCGGGCCCGACTGAGAGGCGGGGCAGAGGAAGAGATACGTGAAAGGCTTCCTGAAATCGGGAAATGGCTGGAGGAAGTCGTGGCCGGTGCGGGACCGGTCTGGCTGCGGGGGTGCAGTGTGAACTGTAGTCTGGATGAGACTTCGGGGCGGGAATTTCACCCTGAGAGAAACACTGTGTGATCTGAGCCGCCGTGAGGGGAGCCATGGAGGGGACATAGAATGCCGAAATCAGTAACGTCGGATGACAGCAGTTATGAGAAATTATATGAAAGAGCCATGGAGAGGCTTCGTCTGCAGGCTCCGTGGTGGACTCATACGGAGGTGTCCGATCCGGGGATCATGCTGATAGAGATGTGGGCGCTCCTTTCCGATATGCAGAGTTATTATCTGGATCAGGTGCAGGAGAGCCACTACCGGAAGTATCTGAAGCTTCTGGGCATCCCTGCGGATCAGGGGGAATGTGCGTGGACATGGATATTCTTTGACTTCGAAGAGGAGGCGGCCGGGGAGGAACATATTGTACCCAAAGGTACAAAGCTTTTATCCGATGAAATGGTATTTGAGACAGAGGAAGAGATACGTCTGATCCATAACGGCCTGCAGGGTTTCTTCCCGGGAACCGCTGATAATCGGGCGGATGCCATGAGATTATTCCGGAAGACCCGGTTTGAGCTGGGGGGCGGGAAAGGACAGGAAAGAGAGCTTTTCCGATTTGAGATGGAGCGACCTCTGGAACCGGGAAAAGACTTTCGTTTCTTTGTGCTGCTAGATGAGAGGGGAAAGCGGAATGCTGCAGAAGGCTCCGGTATGGTACGGCTGGTGTGGGAGTATATGACCGCGGACGGCTGGCGGAAAGCGGAAGCGGTGCGGGATGACACGGCAGGACTTTTGTTCAGCGGTATAATCATCCTGCGGTTCGATCCGTCAATGAATGTACAGAAAAGCGGGATCACCGCAGTCAGGTGCAGGATCGGTAATGGGTGTTATGACGTGATGCCGGCCCTGTACAAGATCTGCCTGAATGTGGTCAGGGTGGTTCAGCGGGACACGCTCTGCTGTTCGGAGGATGTGGAGTTTACCGAAAGCTGTCATACCGTGGCACTGGACAGTTATCTGGCAAGGACGGGCAGTCTTTGGTTCCTGAGGGAAGTAGAGGGAATATCGGAGCAGGCAGAGGACGGCGGAAAGCTGTGGGAGGACATCACAGAGAATGTCTGTGCGGACGGGCCCATAAGGGCAGGCTGTATGGAGCGATATGTGTCTTATGCCGGGACGGGGCATGTGAAGATCGTGTGTACCGCTGCCCGGATACCCCTGGAGGAAATTACGAAGCGGGTCACAGGTATTGCGTCACAGAGGATCAGCCTTCCCTGGAAGAAGCTCATGCGCTCATCCGTGGAGCTGATGGTCAGGCAGGCGGGATATCGGAAGAAACGGTACTGCTCGTATGAGAGGGTGGATCCGGAGGAGAACAGATATCAAAATGTCTGGCACTGGGAAGAGGATGAGAATGTGATCGTTCTGGGAGACGGCAGGCACGGGGGGATCCCGTCTGCATCGGAGGGAGGACTGCGTCTGGTTTCCCTGAGTCTCTGGGAGGAGGAAAAGGGGAATGTGCCTGTGGACAGGATCACAGAATGGCAGCAGCCGGAGCTGTTTCCTCAGATCACCTGTACAAATTATCTGGCAGGCAGGGGTGGCAGGAGCCGAAAAATGCCTTCCTGCCAGTTTGCCGGGATAAAGGAAGAGCTTTCGCGGCAGAACAGAATGGTCACAGAGGCGGATATCCGGGAACTTGTAATGGAGACTCCGGGGCTGATGATAAAGAAAGTAATGGCCGAATGGCATGACAATACGGTGGTGGTGAAGGTTTTTCCCACATATCCTCTCAAGGAGGAGTATTGTGTGGAGTGGTACAGAAGCCAGGTGGAGAAGCATCTGGAACCGTATCGGCTGACGGGCACGAAACTGAGAGTCAGGATTGAGACAGGCGGAACAGGATGGTCCTGATATTCCGAAAATTTGTGAAAACAGCCTCTCGAAATCGCCCCTGCACCTGCCTTTGCGGCCGATTTTCCGCCAGTTGTACGCAAATTTAATCAGCGTATGTTCCACGTCCAAGATACACTTTGTGTAAAGATACACTTTGTGTATCTGACATAAATTTGTGCACAACCAATAAAAAATCTTTTTGCAAAATCAGGCACAAAGAGATTCCGGGAGTCTATGAAAAGGAAAGGGAGGAAGGGTCAGATGTCCACACATTGTTTATCCGACAGATGCCTGCAGCGCTGCGGCATCCGGCATGGTTTTCAGTCCATCGGAGGGTACCTGAATATGGAGAAGGGGTGCAATTCGGCGATTTATGTCAGCAGAATCTACGACAGCGGCAGAGAAGGGACGGAATGGGATCGTCTTCTGCTGGATATCGGCAGGGATGCCGTGTTGGAATTGTATGTCTGGCTTTTTGACAGAATAGACGCGGACGGGGAAGAGCTTCTTCGACAGGATGTGGAATACTGGTTCCGCACGAAGAGACCGGATGCACAGTACAGCTCCAATTACCGGAGTATGCTTTTGTACGGCAATGGATGCGGTCGCTATGCCAGACTTGCCGTAAAGGTTCTGCAAAGCAGCGGAACGAATGTGCTGTTCAGGGGTTACGATCTGTCCTTTCCCAAAGAGAGTTTTACGGAATATCTTCCCGGCATCTATCATGATGCGCCTCAACTGGAACGATTTCTGGCGGTGCAGCAGAATCTGTATCTCGGATTGGAGAAGGCTGTTGACGATCTGGCGGAAAGACTGGATCCTGAGCTGTGTATGAAAAACCAGGCGGTCAGGCTGGCCCGATGGCTGGGCTGGGGAGAACTGGCAAGACAGGTGGATGAGGATATTCTGAGGGAGCTTTTGCGCAGAGGTGTTTCCCTGGCGGGCAAAAAAGGTACCTGTGAGTATTATATTGAGATGACCAGGATCCTCACGGGGGAGGATGCGCTCATCATGGAAGAACCGGAGAAAAACAGGGCTGTGGTGCTGATCCGGAATCAGCCTGAGGACGGAAGGGAGCGGTATCTTGACTGGCTGAGGAAAAATACTCCCATAGGCATGGATATTGATTTTGTGATCCTTCATAGAACGGCTGTGTTGGACAGTCAGTATTTTCTGGACATGACATCCTGTCTGGCGGAATATGATTCTGCACTTACGGGCTGTCCGATCGAATGTATGAAACTCCTGTGAGGGCAGAACGCGCTCTGGAAACTGCTGACGGAGTAAATAGGAGGATGGCGGATGGAAGAGGGTTTTTCGAAGGGGGGATATGATTCTTTGGAGGAGCATATGCAGGAATATGCGGCGGTATTCCTGTGGCTGCAACAGGGAGAAGACAGGGGGTCCGTGCTCTTTGAAGAGCGGAGAAGCCTGTTGGACGCGAGGGAGAGAGAGACGATGATCTTCCTCCCGGCAGTCTGTCTGCGGGAAAAATATTTTCTGACACAGACGGAGTACTGGATCATGATGTTTGCCTTCTGCTGTGAGCTGGATGGCGGATTGTGCATGGACTTCAGGAACAGATATAAGGAGAACCGGCCCAATCTGCAGTATATTCTGCATCTGCTCTCGCAGGTGATGCCGGTGGGCTTTTCCGATGTGTCGGAACTCTGCGGGAAAAACGGAGTGCTGCGGGATATTCTGTACTTTGTGTCGGAGGAGGAAGAGGAGGCCGTTGGAAGGGAAGAGAGAAGCTTCCTGCAGCTTCCGCTGCGCATAAATTCAGTGGTATTCTATTTCCTGCTCACGGGAGGACTGTATCGGGAAAACTGGTATTCATTGTATCCGGTGGCAGAAGAGGAAGGAATGCCCGGCGGGCGGGAGCTTTTGCCCCTTCACGAAAGCGAGTATGGGAGACTGTGCGGTTATCTGGGAGCGGAGGAACCGCTGCGGATCTTACTGCACGGCAGCAGAGGAAGCGGCAGCCATATCCTGATGCGGCGGGTAT
The DNA here is from genome assembly GCA_947177885.1 of uncultured Lachnospiraceae bacterium. Next base: position 8,948 of record CAMWWF010000038.1, on the reverse strand, counting down.
GCGGGGAAATCCGGTCCAATGTCCTGTTTTTCCGGTCGGACATTCTGCTGCACGCATCTAAATCCCGCCGGTCCTGTATCCTTCAGGTGCTGCGCCTGATCGGTACACTCTGGAATCCTGTAACCGTGGTGGAGCTTGCGGAAGAATTTTCCGATGCTTCCGCATCGGAATGGGAGAACATACGCAGGGAGCTGCTTCAGGATCTGGGCGACAGGCATCTTTGCTTTCTGGCGCAGACCGGGGCGCAGGCAGAGCAGGTAAAGGAGGATGCGGATGTCAGGATCTCTTTGAAGGAAGAGCTGTCCATGGAGGAAAAGCGTCTGCTGCTGGATGCCTGGGTGGCACCGGAAGACCGCAGGCAGTGGCAGGATGAATTGCTGGAACATTACCGGCTGAATGTGGGTGAATGGAAGAGGCGGCAGAGAAGGATTTCCATACTGGCCCGGGCAGGAGCATATTCTCTCGCCGATCGGAGGATCTGGCTGGAAGTGATGGGAGAAAGGGGGGAGAATTTCCGGTTTGGAAAGCTGATAGAAGACCGTTTTGAACCGGATGAGATCATTCTGCCCGCGGATTGTCGGAGGCAGCTGGAAACCGTGGTCAGACTGGCCGGGGCGTGGCGGGGAAAGAGGGGATTGCAGCTTTTGTTTCATGGAAGCTCCGGAACCGGAAAGACAATGGCCGCATCCGTGATCGCCGGGCAGCTGCAGCTTCCCCTTTTGAAGGTGGATCTGTCCCAGGTATTTGATAAGTATATCGGGGAGACGGAGAAGCATATAGACGAGATTTTCCGCACGGCAAGGCGCAATCAATATCTGCTCTTTTTTGATGAGGCGGACGCCCTGTTTGCGAAGAGGACTGCCGTCAGGGATTCCCATGACAGATATGCCAATGTCTCCGCCTCCTTTCTGCTCCAGAGGATGGAGGAGTACGACGGTATTGTGATACTGGCTACAAACCTTAAGGACCACTTTGACGATGCCTTTGTCAGGCGGATACGATTTGTGGTCAGGTTCCGCAATCCGGGCAGAGAGGACAGGGAGCGGCTGTGGAGAAAAGTGTTGGAGGGAGGACTGCCTGTGGCGCAGGATGTGGATTTTGGAGCATTGGCGGAAGCAGCAGAATTAAGTCCCGCCAGGATCAGTGCGGCAGCCCATGTGGCAAAGCTTCTGGCCGCCTGTGACGGGAGAGGAGCTGTCGCCAGGGATCATCTGAGGGAGGCGCTGGTTCTGGAAGCGGGAAAGGATGAAACCGTGATTAGAGGGTTTTGACAGAAAGAGCAGGTGTTATTCACGCCGGCTGTATCGGCGCAGCGCCTTTTTCGTGGAATGTTGGAAGTTGGATTGCAGTATCTCAGGCCGCGCCTGTGATATGCCGGGGTATAAGAATGAGAAAGAACTATGTGATTATGATGAGGGAGCTGAGGGAGGATCATGATTTAAGGCAGAAGGAGGTAGCGGCTTATCTCAAGATCGACCAGAGGGTATATTCACGTTATGAGACAGGGAGAAACGCACTGCCCATTGAAAAAGTGATCTCCCTGTGTGAATTGTATCATGTCTCTGCAGATTATTTTCTGGGGCTGGATACGGTAAAGCGGAGACGGTAGAGCACAGACCGGCCCCAGACCGGGAAGCGGCAGAGCCCGCGGGGCGGCTGTACCCTGGGAGTGGGGCAGCAGTATGGAAGAAGAGCTTTTGATCTTCTCATAATTCTCCGCAATATTGACAAGTACCTTTTCGGACATCTCACATATCGTCTGTTTTGTATATTCATCCAGTTCTCCTGCAATGCACAATTCTTCGAGCCTTCCTGTTATGTCAGAATAGGTTTCCTTCAAAGGCTGCAGTTTATCCGTGTTCTCTTCGATTTCCCTGAAATGATCCTCAAAGGTAAAGATATAAAAGTTTTTCAGGCAATGCTTTCCGAAATGACTGCCGCAGGCATATCCGGTGCAATCGGGTAGATCTGCCTGTGGAAAATGTTGTATTTTAGACGGTTCGTCAGTCCCTTTATCCCTGTTTTTTGTATTTTGTCCCATATTTTGTATTTGCTTTTCGAAGTGTGTTACAATAACCCCATGTTCAGGGCAGTCGGCGGGAAGGCTTCGCAGATCTGTTTTGCCGGTGTTCGCTTTCCGGCCAGCCGTATGATCCTGTCAGCCGGAATTCCTTATATGGTGTTGTTTTCGCTCCATAGACTTTTTCCTCCAACGCTTTGTAAAGGGAGATATCGGCGACACGGTTCATATGGCTGACCGGGGAGAGGAACACAGAAACTGCCCGGAACGGAGGATGCATTTTAGTGGGAGGAAATGTATATGGGATTTGAATTAAAACCGCAAAAGTACGACCTGCGGCATTTGCTGGGAATGCCCCTGGCCTGTGAGCCGCTCTGCACGGTGGGAGTGGTGGCGCAGAAACTGCTTACCGGAGTGGTAAATGTGCTCTGGGTGTTGGTGGAAGCGGAGTTCATTGACAGAGGTATCCGGCTGGTGACCGGAGGGGAGACGCTGGCGGGAATGCGGCCGCTGCTTGCCGCCATGCTGCTGATCGTGGCATGGAAGCGCATGGGATACAGCTTCGGGCGCATTCTGACCAGGCGGATCGAGGTCAGCGCGGTGTATCAGATGAGTGTGGAGGCGGTCAAAAAGAGATCACGCCTGAAATTCAAGCTGATCGAGGACGGGAAAGCATGGGAACTGTCTAACCGCATCAGCGCGGATATGAAGAATAATGTGTGGTTCATGATACAGCACACCTGCAATTTTCTCAATGGCCTTGTCAGGATCACAGGGGTGTTTCTGATCATTTTTGCCCAGAGCATGGGACTGGGGCTCAGCTGTCTGCTCCTTTCCCTGCCGGTTCTCATCTTTTCCGTCATCAGCGGAAAGAGGACCTATAAGGCATACAGGGAGGCATCCGTGTTCGCCAGGCGGAGGGATTATCTGCAGAGTACCATGACGGACCGGGAGTCTGTTCATGAGAGGGCGCTCTTTTCCTATGTGAAATATGTGAATGAGAAATGGAAGGAGCAGACTGCAAAATACAGAAAGATTACGGTAAAGGCAGTGGCGCAGAAAGAAATGCGAAACGGCATCAGTACGGTGCTCACCAATACCATTGCCACGGTGATGGTCTGCTTTCTGATCGCGGAGCTGGGACGCGGGAGCATCACGGTGGGAGTGTTCATTGCTCTTTCCAAGGCAATTTATGATATGATAGACCTGATGAACCATAATATCGGTCACTCTCTTGTCACAATGTCGCGGTATGCCGCCTATATGAAAGACCTGACCGTGTTTGCCAATATGGAGGAGCAGGAGGGAGTCTGCAGCCTGCCGGAAGAGGCGCCCGGGTTTGAGAGTCTGGAATTTAGGCATGTGACCTTCCGTTACCCCGGCACAGAGAAGGACATTCTGAAAGATTTCAGTCTGAAACTGGAGGCGGGCAGACATTATGCTTTTGTGGGGGCAAACGGAGCGGGAAAGACAACGGTCACAAAGCTGCTGACCGGCTTATATGATGATTATCAGGGGGAAATACTGTTAAACGGAAGGGAACTCCGCGAATATACTCAGGCACAGTTAAAGGGGATCTTTACCGGCGTCTATCAGGATTTTGCCCGCTATTATGACACAGTGGCAAACAATGTGCTTCTGGGGGATATTTCGGCTATGGAAGGTGAAGACGCCCGGAAGCGGATGGATGAACATCTTCGGGAGCTGAATATCCGGGAGGAAATGAGAAGTCTGCCCCAGGGATATGACACACCCCTGGGAAAGCTGAAGGACGGCAGCGTGGATCTGTCCGGAGGTCAGTGGCAGAGAGTGGCAATGGCCAGATGCCTGATGAGTCCCGCTCCCGTGCAGATCCTTGACGAGCCCACAGCCGCCCTGGATCCCATAAGTGAGAGCAGGCTGTACGGGGAATTTGAGCAGATCAGCAGAGGGCGGACGACGGTCTTTATCAGCCACCGTCTGGGCTCCACCGGACTGGCGGATCAGATATTTGTGCTCCGGGACGGCGGAGTGACCGAGAGCGGAAGCCATGAGGAGCTGATGGCGCTTCAGGGACAGTATGCGCAGATGTATGAGAGCCAGAAGAGTTGGTACCAATAGAAGAAGAGTCATTTCACGGAAAGAGGCATGGGGACAGCTATGAACAGGAGCAGAGAAGAAAAGAAAAAGTACGGATACTTTGATATTATGGGCAGTATGTTGAAGATCAGCGTGAAAAATATGCCGGGAACCTTCTGGCTTGCCATTCTGATGATGGGAGTGTCGGAAGTGGCCGCCAGCGCCGGCGTTTTAGTGAAGCAGAATCTGTTCGACTGCGCTCAGGATATGATGAATGGGGGTTCCGCAGGCAGAGTGTACGGGGCGGCGATCCTTTTGGGCGGTTACTTTATTGTGGCGATGCTCTTCAATGCGGCAAGTAATCTGACATATGAGCAATGCATACTGCGGCTGGATCAGGAGGTGGGAAATCTGCTGCACAGGAAGGCATCGAAGATCGATCCCATATGTTATGAGGACAATCGCTTTCTGGATGATATCAAGCGGGCGAATACGGGGATCAAAAGTGCGATAATGGTCATGTGGATATCTGTCAGTATGGCAGGCGCGTTTTTGTGTTATTATGGTTTTATGGGGGTGTACCTGGCGCAGATCGAGACAGGGCTGCTGATCATGCTCTGTGTCTCTTTCGTGCCCTATATCATCGGCGGAGCGGTGCGTTACCGGATGCATAAGAAAGCTGCTTATGAAGCGGCTCCCTACCAGAGAAAAGGAGAATATTACGGCAGGTGCATCACGGATAAGGAATATGCCAGAGAGACGCGCCTGCTGGGGGCTTACGGCTATTTCTTCCGGAAGTTCCGGGAGAATATGGCCATGGCAAGGGATATTGACTGGAAGGCTACCAGGAAGTCCGAACTGGTGGAAATCTTCCTGCGTTTCATTGCCATGACGGGATATATCGGCATGATCGTGCTGCTGTTCCTGTATCTGATCCGGGGCCGGGTCAGCATCGCGGCGTTTGCGGCGATCCTGTCCTCGCTGGACAGTATATCTGACAAGCTGGATACCATGTTCCGCAGTACCCTGCCCAGACTGACGGACAATATCGGAAGCGCGGAAAATTATATGGCCTTTATGGGGCTGCCTGAGAGACAGGCGATAAAGGAGATTCCGGAAGGAAAAAGAGTGAGGTTCCAAAAGGTATCCTTTGCCTATCCGGGCAGTGAGGAACCGGCGCTGCATCAGATCGATCTGGATATCAGGGAAGGGGAGACGGTTGCCATCGTGGGGGAGAACGGCGCAGGCAAGAGCACCTTTGCCAAGCTGCTCTTAGGGCTGTACTGTCCCACGGAGGGAAAAGTGGAGATCGATGGGGTGGATACCAGGGAAATCGATCCAGGGGATTCCGCAGGGAAGCTTTCCGCCGTGTTCCAGAATTTCCAGAAGTATAAGATGACTCTGGGAGAGAATGTTCTGATGAGTGACAGCGGGCATCCTGTGGACGGGCAGCGGATAGTTCATTCCCTGCACAGGGCCGGTCTGGATGAAAAGAGTGAAGAGTTCGCACAGGGTCCGGATACCATGCTCTCCCGGGAATTCGGAGGGACGGATCTGTCCGGGGGACAGTGGCAGCGTCTGGCAATTGCCAGGGGACTTTACCGTCAGCATAATCTGATCGTTCTGGACGAGCCCACGGCGGCTATCGATCCCCTGAAGGAGACGGAGATCTATCAAAAGTTTGCGGAGAGCGCGAAAAACAAGACGGCGGTCATTATCACTCACAGACTGGGTTCCGCGAAGATAGCGGACAGGATCGTGGTTCTGGACAAGGGCAGGATCGCGGAGCAGGGAACCCATGAGGAACTGATGGGACGTAAGGGAATTTACAGTGAGATGTACCATGAGCAGGCGAAGTGGTATATGTGAGTCGGGAGACGGCGCCGGGGTCACAGGAGCGTTTCTTGTGACGGCCTGCGTATCTTCTTAAGAGGGTATTTATCGCTGAATACGGAAGTGTAACGGGAAGGGGAGGATAATGCGGATTGCAATCTGTGATGACGAAGAGATTGTCCTGCGGCAGATGCGTGAGCTGTTGGCACGGATCGCAGGGGAGTATTTTGAACAGGTGGAGATCGTCTGCCATTCGGACAACCGGAAGATGCTGGAGGAGCACGAAGGGAATGCCTATGATATTGTGGTTCTGGATATACAGATGGGGCCTTTGGACGGCTTTCAGACGGCGGAGCGGCTCTCAGAGATGGAGCACCGCTGTAAACTGATCTTTCTGTCATCCAAGGAGGAGCTGGTCTTTCAGAGCTTTTCCTATGAGCCGGTCTACTTTGTGAGAAAGGGCTCCATGAACAGGATGGAGGAGGAGTTCCGCCGTTCCTTTCAGCGGATCCGGGAGAAATGCAACCGTGAGATCTATTTGTCCTTTACCAATGAGGATGATATGATAGAAAAGGTGTTCCTGACAGAGATCGAGAGCATCCAGAGCAGCCGCAATTATCTGCTCTATTATACGGCGGACGGCAGAGTCTTCCGGCAGAGGAGGACAATGGAAGAGGAGGAGAAGGCACTGGGGAGATATGGATTTATCCGGATCCACAGGGCGTTTCTCATCAACAGGAGCCATGTGGCGCAGGTAAAGCGGGGGCTTCGGGCGGTGCGGCTTAAGTCGGGGACATTGCTGGAGATAGGCAGGAATTACAGGGAGCAGGTGCAGCGGGAGCTTTTGTAGAGCCGGCAAAAAATCTTCCCGCGGAATCAGGCACAAAGAGATTACGGGAGTCTGTAACATTATTTTGGAGAAAAGAGGATGGAAGTGGAATGGTATCAGAACAGCAGGCTGATTTTTGCCATAGCGATAGAGAATATGGTCCTGTTTGGGGCGGCAATGTGCTGTTTTCTGCTGTATGCAGGGAGGAGCAGGAGGCGGAAGACGGACGAGGAATATGAGCTTTTGGAGATGCTGAACCGGTATTACAGACAGAGTGCGGATCATGTGAAGAAAAGCTATGACCAGATCAATATACTGAAACATGATATGCGGAATCTTCTGCTTGTGACGGCGAATCTGATCGACCGGGACCGGCAGGATGAGGCAAAGCAATTGTTGGAGGCAAAGCTGCATCAGATTGATAAGATATATAAGATTGTGGACACGGATAATGAGTACGCCAATGCCATACTGAATCAAAAGCTTTCCGAGGCCAGGGATGCTGATATGGAGGCGCGCTGTGTCGTGCTGACCTCCTTTGCGGGAATCGGCAATCAGGACATATGCAGTCTCCTTGGCAATCTTCTGGACAATGCCATTGAGGCCAATGAAGGAAATGACAGCGAGCCCTGGCTGGAGGTGGTGGTGGAAGGAGACAGAGATGCTCTTGAGATCATCTGCCGCAACAGTATTTACAAAAGTCTGAGGTATGGCCGCGATCGACGCCTTCTTACGATGAAAGGATCAGGAGGGCATGGGTATGGGAGCAGGATCATCCGGGAGATCGCGGGAAAGTATGAAGGAGAGGTACTGTATCACGCCGGCGAGCGGGAGCTGGAAGTCACAGTGCATTTGAAACGCCCGCTGTAGATGGCTAGAGCGTGTGGTCAGAAACTTTCGACCGGTCGGCGGCTCTATAATGTACAAACAGGCTCTGGGGGCTCTCTGGTTTTTGGAGATTGGAGCAGCCCGCAAAAAGTGTTGGAGTGTAAGCAGGGGAGGGACGGTTACATTAAAGGTAAGGGACTTACTATGAGAGAAGATCGAAAGGAGATCCTGCTGGCAGCGGCGATCTATCTGCAAAAGTTTGTCACGGCAGCTGCCGATGTGCTGTGGCTGATCCTGTTGGCGGAGCTGATAGGGGAAGCGATACCCGAAAAGGGCGGTCCGGGGACACAATATTGTGGAGATACGGGAAAAATGGCTCAGTACGTCCTGGGTCTTATTTTGGTATCTGCATGGAAGCGTATGGGATACAGTCTCGGCAGGAGTTTGACATTGAAGCTGCAGAGCAGGGTGCGTTTCCGACTGAATTGCAGGATGGTGGAAAAGATTTCCAGGATTCCTTACAGGCTTTTGGAGGATTACGGTTTTTGTGAGCTGGAGCAGGCATTGCGGGAAAATATTGACGGAAATTACCGTGAGAGCTTTGTGTGGTTTACGGTACAGAAATCGGGAAATTTTATGATGTACTGCATCAGGACACTGGGGCTGTGTCTGCTGTTGGGGTGGGCAAGTGCGCCTCTGGGGATTCTGTTCTTCCTGCTGGAAATCTGCCATTGTCTGATGACGGTGCTGGAAGTCAGGCAGGATGCGGCTCTTGAGGCAACAGGGCAGAGCAGTCCGGAGAAGCAGTATATGAAAGAGCTGGCTCTGGGACAGAAGGGCGCCGGGGAGAGGAGTCTTTTTGCCTATGCCGGGTATATCGGTGAAAAGTGTCACAGGAGAGCGGGGAAGGATCGAAGAGAGAGATTTATCGATTCCCTGGAGTGTGCAAAGGGAGGACTGGCGAACCGCATACTGGTAACGATCACTTATGTGCTGACAGAGTCTGCCCTGTGTGCATTGATGATCGGCGGAAGAATATCAAGGGGATATTTTATAGCTTTATCCATAGGGGCCTGCAATCTGACACAGAAAAATGAGGAGGGAGATGCCCTCTGGCATTTACAGCGGGAGAGGGCTTTTCTAAAGAAGTGGAAGCGATTCCTGAATCTTCCGGAGACGGAGGATGACGGAGAAGGGGATGGAAAAGATGCGGAATTGAGCGGCGGGAAGCACGCCGGGGAAAAGAACGAGAGAGGGGATGGCGGACAAAGAGAGGGGGATGGAGAAGAATGGAAAACAACAGGAAGAGGACGGCGGGAAAGACAGGGAAGAGAGAAAAACAATGCAGGGAAAGGCACAGAACGAAAATGGGGAAACACT
>CAMWWF010000037.1 GCA_947177885.1 uncultured Lachnospiraceae bacterium | reverse complement strand
GACATCAATATTCTCAAACGGAAACAGAAAGCTGTTCACCGGTTTCTCGCTGACTCCCGCCTTCTCGTCGTTGATCCACAGCTCCATGCGCAGGATATCATAGCTTCCCGCCGCATACACCGTCTTTTTCTCCGGATCCCTGTAAGCGTGCTCGCCGGTTTCCTCCCAGTACTCCCCGTTGAAGGTCTTCAGCGGGTAACGATAATTCCCATTTCCCTTCGGCGGATAATTCCAGTGGCCCATGATCTTCACCATGGGCGTCCGGGACTGCATCACCTGATATAAATAGAAATTCTGCTTCCGGATGCGCACCGGATCCACCCTGCCGCTCATGCGCCCGTTCTCCGACCAGGACTGCCTGCCATGCTGGGCGGAGTCCGTCCAGCACAGAGCGGCTGCGGCGCTGTACATATCCTTCCCGGACGCTCCGCCGATGCGGTCATGGAAAAACTCCGCGTATCCGCCTGCCTCCGCCAGGATCATCTCTTCCATGGTCAGATCCCAGAAATCCCGGGCCACCTGCTTTTTCCCGCCTTTTCCGATATACCGGTTGCGGTAATCGAAATCAGGGGGCGTGAAATCATCCCAGATCCTTCTGGGCGCTTCCTCCCTGCTGTACTCCGTCTCGGTGATGGGGCCGTGCTCCGCCAGGAAGCGGGCCGCATGACGGTTCAGCATGGTGCCCACATACTCCGACTCCGCCACTATATCCTCCGTATTGATGGTACGGCAGCCCATGAAACGTCCCCCATCCGGATCCAGCAGTCTCTTCAGCCCGGTCATCTCCCTCATATGCTCCCGGCTGATGCTGTTGTTTCCCGCCTCCCAGAACAGGATGGAGGGATGGTTGCGGAAGGCAATGATAATGTCCCTCATCAGCTCCATCCTCTGATCCCACTGACGCCCGAAGTTTTCCGCCTCCTTATCCCCCGCAGGCTGGGTGCAGACCACACCGTGCCGGTCACAGCTGCGGATATCCGGCAGCGTGGCAGCCACATGCATCCAGCGGATATGATTGGAATTGCTCTCCTTCAGCCACATCATATCCTGATCCTTCAGCCATTCCGGAGCCACACCGATAGCAGCCCACTCATTTGTGGAACGCTGGGCATAGCCGGTGAGCCATACGGAGCGGCCATTGATGACGATACCCCTGTCCCTGTCATATTCCACTTTCCGGAATCCTGTCTCGACGATCTCCTGGTCAATAGCATCTCCGTTTACCAGAAGCTCCACCTTCACCCGGTACAGGAATGGATCCTCCGGATTCCAGAACCGCAGGGGGACTTCCCCGGAGACAGCCCTTACCTCCTGTACCTGTACGGAAGCCGTCGCCGTGGGAGCCACTTCCTCTTCTCCCTTCGGCACATAATGTGTTCTGCCATCCGCAAGGATCTCCTCCCGGTAGGCATCCGGAGGTGTGACGGACAGGAGCGGTGTGACCGGTCCGCCGGCCGAAAGCGTCACCGGCTCCGAGGAAAAGGTATGTACACAGACCCCGTCCAACTGCTCCACAAAGACCCTCAGCCGTACCTCTGTCTCCCGACCGCTCTCATTACGCAGCTCCGCCGCCACATGGACACGGGCCGTTCCCCTCTCCGGATCCTCATCGCTGCCGTACACATACACACCCTTCGTCTGCAGATTGCTGTACAGAGGCAGCGTCAGATAGACCTTCGGCTTCACATGCAGGCAGACCGGGCGGGTGATCCCGCCCATGGAAGGGTTGAAATCATTACAGTTCCAGAAGAACCCCACACCCTGCCTGTCCTCCGGGACAGCCTCCTCCTGGGCAAAGAGATAGGAACCCGGCTCCACTTCCGGCACATTGGGAGTCTCCGCGATGCAGAAAGGGGTATTTCGGGTAGCAGTATTATCCGTCACCAGTGCGATCAGGTTCTCTTCCCCGAATTCCACATAGGACGTTATGTCGAAACCAAAGGGTGCAACCCCCGCCTCATAATAGCCGGCCATGCGCCCGTTCACATACAGATAACAGGTCTGTCGCATCCCCTCGAACTCCAGCAGGATCTTACTGCCCTGCTGCTCCTTCTCCAGGGAAAACAGCTTGCGGTAGAAAGCGCAGGTCCGCTTCTGCCCGCTTCCCGCATCCTGGATCGGCGCCACGAACAGATCCGCGTCATTGAAGGTATGGGGCAGAGTCACCTCCTGCCATCCCTGCTCCTTATAATCCTTCTCGTAAAAATACCGTCCGTTATCGTCCTTCCATTTTTCCAGAGCCTCCCTCATGGGAAATGTGTCCGCCAGCAGAAAATGCCAGCAATAATTAAAATGATATTTCATACTTTTCCGATACCTCCATTCCTGTTGCCGCGTATGACAGTCCGCCCGGGAATATATCTCCGGAGCGTGCCGCGTTACTCTTGTCTTGAAATGCACATATCCCCCGATGCGGATGCCCCTGCCTCAAGCAGCAATTCCACGATCTGCGGCATATCCGCATCGATGGCATAGGACAGTGCACTGCCCTGCTGATTGTCCGTGGCATTCACATCCGCGCCTTCCCGGATCAGCATTTCCGCAAATTCGTTTCTGCTTTCGGCGATGGCGTACATCAGCGGCGTATGTCCTTCCGCCGTCTTTCCGTCAATGTCCGCACCTGCCTCTATCAGTGCCCTGCCCAGGGAAGCATTTCCGCCGGCTGCCGCCAGATGCAATACCGTGAGTCCCTTTCCGTTCAGACAGCCCACTTCCGCCCCCGCCTCAAGCAGCAGCCTGACGATCATCAGATTGGAATTCCCTGCCGCCATCATAAGAGGAGTTTCACCAGTGTCACTCACTTCATTTACACTGCTCTGATCTCTCTGAAGAAGAAGCTTTACTATTTCAGGCTGTCCGAACCGGCAGGCATAGTGAAGCATTGTAAAACCGTCCGTATCCGCATCATCCGCATCCGCTCCCAGCAACGGCAGAAATGTCCTTACAAGCTGCTGCTGTTGGGCGGCAATGGCATACATGACCGCCGTGCGTCCGGCATTATCCCTGATATTGAGATCAACCTCCGGATTCCGAATGTAATTGAGCGCGGCAGCCGTCCGCCCGTTTTTCGCCATAAACATCAGCGGCGTATCGCCGTTGCCGTCCGTGCAGTTTACGTCCGCCCCTGCTTTTACAAGCAGATCGATGATCGGCAAATTGCCCAGCACCGCCGCATAATGCAGCGCCATATAGTTTTTCCCGTCTCCAAGGTTCGGATCCGCACCGTGATCAAGCAGCATTCTGACGATATCCGGGGCATTGTTCCGACAGGCATAGATCAGCGGTGTACCGCTCTCTTCATCCCGCTCGTTTACGTCCGCACCGCCGCTTTTTAAGATCACCTGCACCGCTCTCTTCTGATTTTTCATACAGGCCTGCAGAAGCGTATTCGACTCCATCAGCTCCAATGCCCGGGAATAACCTCTTCCCGCCGCATAATCCCCGGCAGTTTTGCCTTCGTTATTTTGGATCTTGTAGTCCGCACCCGCCCTCAAAAGCCAGAGCACGGTCTCCTCCTTTGCTTTCCTGCACGCATAGATCAGGGGCGTGTTGCCGTCATTATCCTGCACATTGATCTCCGCACCGGCCTTCACCAGCTCCCTCGCCACCTCTTCCACTCCCACCACGGCCTGGTGCAGGGGACGCCTGCCGTCGTTTCCTATTGCGTTTACATCCGCGCCTTTCCTGATCAGTTCCAGTGCGATCGGAAGATTCTTCTCCGGCGAGATCCCCTCCCTGTGTCCGGTATACCAGAATTTCATGGGAAACAGAGACTTCATGAGCACGGTGTATCCGTCCGAATTCGTCAGGTCCGTCTGTTCCAGCAGAGAAATGATCTTTCGTTTATTCTCATAGATCGGATGATCCGCTGTGATTTTATGTCCGTGTAATTCGCGGAAAAAGTCAACCGGGTAGCGTACCAGTGAGAAAACAGGCGGATCCCCTTCCGCATCATAGCTTGTTTCATCTGCCCCTGCCGCAAGCAGTATGCGGACCATCTCCACATTCCCGAACCGGATGGCAAGTGCAAGAGGGGAAACGCCGTCCGTCTCCACATCCAGATCTTCGTCGGCAACAGGTGCACTTCCTGTGGCATTTACCTCAAATCCCTGTTCAATGAGCATTTGGGCAAGTCTGTCGTATCCTCTCATGGCCGCATACATCAAAGGCGTTGCCCCATAGCGGTCCGTCTTGTCCAGCTGCGTCAGGTCATAAGTTCCGGCCAGATACACGGCAGCCGTTTCATCCCGTCCCGCCAGAAGGGAAAGCACATTGTCACCGTCCAGTGTCTCGGAACAGGCATCCGCCCCAAGCCCGATCAGCTGTTTCAGCACGTCAAGCTCCAATGTCTCATTTTCCAACGCATCATCCAAATATTTTAACAGCAGGCTGCTGTTTCCCTCCAACCTGCAGTTGATATCAAAACCGTTGGAAATCAGGAACTTCACAAATTCCATATTCCCTTCGCCCAGCCTTAATGCACGCAAAATGATATCTGTCATATCGCTCATGTCGCTGTCGTCGTCAAAGTCGATCCGTCCCAGATTTTCTTTTACATATGAAATCGCTCCACAACAGCCCTCCGGTCCTGTCTCATGGCTAAAACAGGCCTCCAGCCTGCTCTTTATTTCCGCATTCATCCTTATACTCCTCCCACTGAAATCATCAACCCTGTTTTATCACCTGTACCAGAACAGATCCAATATTCCCGTTCTTCTTTCCGCATCCCCCGGGCGGCAAAATACAGAAGAGAGTGCCGGGCATTATCGGCACTCTCCTGATCATTTTTGAAATGATAGTAAACGACTTAAATATCTTTACTTTGGCGAATTATGCTGATTGCTGTTGCAATACCGCCTTTGAATCAAAGTAAGAATAATTATGACATTTACTGTAAGTCTCGCAAAATTGCATGGAAATGTATCCCAGGGACACATTACAGTTATCGCCTTCGCGGAAGGGGCTGTCCGAACCGTTACGAAATTATACCGACGGAAGCGTAAAGTGTCCTACCATCGCTTTTAAGCTTGCCGCTTCCGCGGAAAGCTGTTCGCTTGCGGCAGCGCCTTCTTCCGCAGTGGCACTGTTGGTCTGTACCACCATCGATATCTGATGGATTCCCTCCGAGATCTTCTCAACCTCATCTGACTGCTCACTGGATACCGTGGCAATATCATCGATAGATTCAACCACAGCCTGAATGCTGTCTACGACTCCGAGCAAAACCTCCGCCGTATTTTGGGCGATCTCCATACCGATATGAACCGCCTCCGTAGAATTCCCAATGAGTACCGAAGTATTTTGGGCCGCCTCCGCAGACTTACCTGCCAGACTGCGGACCTCTTCCGCAACAACGGCAAACCCTTTGCCCGCTTCACCGGCTCTTGCCGCTTCCACAGCCGCATTGAGAGCGAGTATGTTTGTCTGGAATGCAATATCGTCTATTGTCTTCAGAATCTTTTCAATCTCGTCGGAGCTTGCCTGAATCTTCTCCATGGCTTCCACCAGATTCTGCATCTTCTGGTTGCACAGCAGGACCTCTTCACCGGTCTGGTGCGTCTGACCACGAACGTCCAGCGCTCCTTTCGCAGTGTTTTTGACCTGTTCGGAAATAACGCTGATCCGCTCCGCCAGATCCTGAACGGAGCTGGCCTGCTCTGTGGTACCCTGACCGAGCATCTGCGCGCTGGCGGATAATTGATCGCTGGCGTTGGCCACCTCCCCTGCGGAATGATTGACCTGACGCAGAGCGCCGCTCAGCTCATTCTTCATATTGCGCATGGAGAGCAATATGTTCCGAAAGCTGCCGACATACACTTCCTCATGTCCGGTATGCACGTCCAGATTCTGATTTGCCATTTCATTCAGCAGATACCCGATATCGTTGATAACAGTATGTAATCCCTCCACCAGGGACGCTGTAGACCCGGCAAGCATACCGGTTTCGTCCCTGCTGGTGATCCTGGGCATCGGTGTTTCCAGGTCTCCTTCCACAAGCAGCTTCATACGCTCCGCACAGGCTTTCATCGGTGTGCTGATCCGGATAGCCAGGATCAAGGCGATGACGATGGAAAGTAATATGGAAACAACGATCACCGCAATATTGATAACCATGGCGTCTCTCGTGGAAGCCAGATAATTCAGCTGCGGCGCGGTCACCGCAATGCTCCAGCCGTCCGTATCCTCTACAGGCGCATAGGCCGCGAACATTTTATGTCCTCCGCTCACATAACTTCCGAATCCCGTGTTCCCCTGACGCATTTCGGCATGGATCGCCGCAAGCTCTTCCAACGCGGGGTCACTCTGCGCCTCCGCTTCTATATTCTGAACGGTGATCGTATCCAGAGTAATGTCGGCGATGGTATCACCGGATTTATTGATCATGTAGGCTCTGCTGTTTTCACCGATCTGAATAGCCGATACGATATCGTTCAAAAAGGTCTCCTTCGGAACAAAGTACACCACGCCGACAATGTCAGAACCATATACTCCATCGGCATAAAGAGGCGCCGCAACCATAATGGACAGCTCTCCGGTGATCTTACTGATCAGCGGTTCCGACACGAAGATATTTCCCTGCATGGCCTGCTGCACATATTCACGGTCCGAATAATCCTTTCCGTCGAAAATACTGATACCGTCCAGACCAATGATATTTCCTCTCTGAAAACCGTGCATGGAAACCCGTTCGTCCATGATGACCTGCTTTTCATCCAAGGACACATCCGGATCGGAAAGCTGCGGGATACAGCCGATCTCCATGACTGCGTTCTTGTAGGCCGCAAGCTCCTGATGCGCACGGCCCGCCGCCAGAACAGCCGTCTCGGTCATCATCTGCTCCACGGTGGACATGGCGCTGTTGTAATTGAGCATGATACTGGAAAATCCGGATGCCACCAGACTGACCAGAACAGTTAAGATGAGACATAAGGTGATCTTGGTTCGAATACTTTTCATTTCATTGTTCCCCCTGCTGACATATGTGAAATATCAGATATCGCGCGTAAAATACCTTACTGTTTTCGCCGATATCTTTCAGGATCACAGGGACCGCTCCGCGAATCCCGCGATCCTGAATTCATTATAAAATTCTCACCGCTCTCTTGTCAACCTTCTTCTGAACTCCGCTCTTTCCATTCTGTTTTTACGAAACCCTGATCTCACAGATCCCCTGCATCAGTTCGTCTGATCCCGCTGTTATTTTCATAATTCCTGCGCGGTCCGCCCTTACCAGCAGCTGACACAGACCGTTAAACGCACGTCTTACGGGAATCTTATCGCTTTCATGACTGCCCGGATTGCCGTTGCCTGTTCCCAGGAAATTTCTCGCGTGCTTCACCATCTTTTCGAGACATTCCAGATCCTGTGGCGCGCTTGACATTCTCCGCGTCTCATCTAACACAAGCATCCCCATCCTGTCACATATATCCAGTAATTCATCAGTGGGCATATGATGGGCGCTTCTGTACGCGTTTGCTCCCATACTCTTCATTTGTGCCATCCTGTATTCCTGCACGCTGTCATTTGCAGCGATCCCTATGCCCGCGTGGTCGTGATGACAGCACAGACCTTTTATCCTCACCTTTCTTCCGTTTAAGAAAAAACCTTTGTCCGCATCAAAACGGATATCACATATTCCAAAGTCTGTTGTAACAGTATCCGTCAGATTTCCGTCCGCATAAATATTCGTTTTCAGACTGCGGATATATCCTCTTTTACTTCAAGCCATACATGACGATAAATACCGCCGCCTTCATACCACCAGCCATCCCGTCCTGTTGCATCAACATGGACCGCAAGCAGATTTTCACCGCCCATATTCACAAAATCAGTAATGTCATAGCAAAATCCACAATAGCCGTTTTCATACCTTCCCACGTAATATTCATTTAGATATACGGTGCTGTCGCGGTATACTCCGTCAAAATGTATATATATCCGCTTTTCCTCCTAATCCTTCGGAACGGCAAAGCGTTTTCTATACCACACTATGCCGCCTTCCAAAGAACCTCCCGCGAAATAGCGGCTGTCATCAAAGGTCTCGGACACCGCGCCGAAGCTGAACGCCCTCGCTTTTGCGCCGCCCCAGCCGTCCGCACTGCTTTTCGGCGGCAGGTCTCCCCAAAGGAATTTCCAGCCGTTGTCCATATTTATTTTTTCACCCATATTTATTCGCCCTTTCATAATATGCAGGGTAAACTCTTATATCATCACGGATCATACTCTATCTCACTCTTTTCTCTCTATAGGGATTTTCCTATATTCTCCTTCTCTCTCGAGATACACCTGATCTGTCAGCAAAAAGTTTATGAATCCTTCGGAATATGGACCCGCTTCATATACATCAAAGTAGATATGTATACCGTCCTCGTCAATATACCATTTATAATCATCTGGCGTCCTATAGCTGTTCAGTTCAAAATCGGAATAAATGACAGGACGTTTGACCTGATGCATCTCTTTCTCTTCCGCAAATCGCACACGGATCTGCTGCAGGATTTCCTCGTCCTTTTGGGGAATGAGATCCTTTAGCCGCAGTTCTCTGCCGGAATTTAAGTCAAAAACCTTAATGATCCATTCCGGTGTTCCGTGTGGTCCACCCATATAGATGTAACGCTCAAACCGGACACATAAAATCCCTGCCTGGTTCAATAACACTTCGAACGTCAGGCCATCACTATATGGAACACGCTCACCGTCATATATGCATGCCTCCTCAGATATCTTCTCAATATTTATATACCACTCTTCCCATTCTTCTCCTGTCTTTTCATACAATTGTGCGATTGCATCGTTGATATGGTCTATGGAAGCAGCCTTCTTATGTCCCAGCTTTTCCTTTAATTGAATAAGGGGATATTTCCATTCTGTCGTTATCTTCATATGCCCGGGTTCGTAAAGCATTTCCCGCTCTTTTTCCTTATAGGAAATCTCTACCGAATCAATATATTCATTGACAGCTTCCTCAGGATCTGTGCGATTGAAGTAATAGTTCCCAATCAATGATGTATGCTCCCAGGGAAGCTGTCTACCGTTTGTCATTCGGTGTAACTCTTCCCGCACCTTCTTGAACACACTTTCTATCGGCATTCGCCCTTCTTCCATATATTTCAGCAGACATTTCGTATACATCCCGTGTTGCAGCGAAGCATCTTCCAAAGCGCTTTTTCCCGGTGATGTGGAAAAAGCGATCACAGTCCCCTGAGGTGCACTCATTGCCGCGAATCCGCGATCCACGCCCCTGACATTTGCAACCTTTCTGCATGCATCAATTACCAACACCTTTACCTTATCCTGACTGGCCTCGAACATATCCAGCAGATCCTGTAAACGAAAGGAATTGTAAATGATCTCTTTATCAGTGGACATGATCGGTACATTCAAATCTACCGGTACCAGAAGATTCTCTGAGGCCACTTCAAATCCGTGACCGGCATAAAAAAACAAACCGGAATCATAATCTCTCAATCTGTCGGCAAACTCAAATATTATGTTTCCCATCTCTGCTCTGCTTAAATTTGTTTTTACCGTAGTTTCATATTCGAGTCTGCACAAGGTCTCGCCCATCTTTTTTGCATCGTTTTCGGCACATAACAGCTGTGGCAGATATTCATAATCATTGTTTCCGATGCATAACGCTACTCTCTTCTCCATCTTTCTCCTTCATCCGGCACCGATTGCTCCCAATGCGCTTTTATACAATTATAATCTATCATATGTCTGAATTTTTATCAATCATTGAGGGCGGTGAAATCATATAAAAGTCTGACAATGAATTCAGCATGATTGACATCACAACTGCCCGCCGCTACAATGAACAGCAGGGGAATCACACACATGAATGTCATCCCGGTGACAGAAGAAAACCGCAGCCCCGATGCTAAAGAACAGACAAATGCCTTGCAGATGAATCTGGAGAGTGAGATTTCCGATATTGAGATCATAAGTGTCTATTCGGAAACCGGGAATACATCGGGAACCGGAAATCACGTTGACTGTCTGTCCTCCATAATATTTTCAACAGAAATGCAGGAAACTGAAATAGAGGATCGTATGTCGAAATACTATATGTTTGATGACGGGAGCTGCTACGTAAATAAAACGGATGACGGGTATTACACCATCTATATCAATACGCCGGCTCCGTTTGCAGACAATATAGAGGGGCACTGTATGAAAACATTATATTCATAGCAAAGAGCATAGGAACGGTAGTTGCGTGTAAAATTAAGGAAATGTATCATATTCCCGCATCATTGATTCTTTTTATGGCGTTCGCAATCGTCGACATTCGCGGGAAATGTGTATCACTGACCCGTGATTCCATAGCCTGTGATTGTCGTGGCCGTATCAGTCCGGAAACGAAAAAACAGGGACTCTCTCGAATCCCTGCTCTCCTAAAATACAGTTATACCCTAATGGAATTTGGTATCGTCCGCTTTAATGAAATGAAAAAATATATCGGTGAGATTTCTTATAAAACACTGAGTTCTACCCTGAAAAAATTGGAAGCTGACCAGTTGGTACACAGAAAAGAATATCCCCAGATTCATCCAAAGGCAGAATATAGCCTGACGGAACGTGGAAAATCACTCATTCCCATATTGGATGGGATGTGTGAATGGGGAGATAAAAACAGGCTGTCATAAGTTCCCGATCAACGGAAATCTATCTGGTGCCTGCTGCCCGGCAGGCGCCACCTAACCTTCATAAAATCTCATATCCCCCCATACCCTCATCAGAGATGCCCGGTCCATTACTACTGTCCTTGTATGATGGTCAAATATCCTTACCGGAGAAACTTCTCCTTCAAATCGCGGCCAGTTCTTTGGATCCGGGGTACCGTTCTTCGCAAAATATACCCAGGAATCATGCATATCCTTACAGATCCGCCTGACATCGTCCTCCTCCTCTCCGTCAAAGAGCATTTTGCCAAATCCATGATCCACAGCCTTAAATACGCATGGAAGCTCGTATGCATGGGCTGCAAATGTCCCCACGTCCTTTGCATATTGGGTTATATACTCAAACCGGTACATCCACGTATCAGCATATTTGCTCTGGTACAGAGCAGCCTTTATTGATGGCATTTCCCACGCATAATCTGTAGCAAAATGGACAAATGCGTTGCCAAACTTATCTACCTTTTCGATGTCGGCATAATACTCTTTGACAGCCTCATATCCGTCAAGATTTCCATTTTTCTGAAACATTTCATATATCATATCCCAACTGTTGGGGAATCCTGTGTTATTGTCTTTCACAAATTCAATCCCCTCATGCAAATTTGTTCCAATAAGAAGCTTAATTCCACTCGCAAAGCCATCCCTTATAGCATCCAGCGGACGCTCAGGAAGGAGATCATCCACCACCGGACACGGCTGGAAAATACCCGGATTACGGTATTGATGGAGTCTTCCCTGATACTGGGCTCCTTTGATCAGATCAAAGGGGTCTGCCTTAGTCAGCTTCTCATATAAATTATCCTCGTCCCATCCCATTCCCTCCAGGAACAGATCCATATTCTTACGCAATGTCTTTGGTGTCATAACACAATTGCACAATGCACTCTCTGCTATTACCTGCTGAAAGTATCCTTTCGCTGCCGGCACAGCCATCAGCGCCACCGCAGCAGCCGCGCCCGCCGACTCCCCTGCTATGGTCACTTTATCAGGATTACCGCCAAATGCCCTGATATTTTCATGAACCCACTTTAATGCCATAACCATGTCTGACAGCCCCCGGTTGGATTCAATCAGCTCACATCCCCTATAGGTAGAAAAATCATAAAACCCCAATACATTTAATCGATATTGAAAATTTACATATATGATTCCATCCCTGGCAAAAGAATCCCCGTGAAAAAGCCTGTCGCTGGCACTTCCACATACATATCCGCCACCATGTATCCATACAAAAACCGGCAGATTGTCTCCCTCCAGGGGACGCACCACATTGATTGTCAGACATTCATCTGCCCCGCACCTCTGTCCCTGATTCTCCTGTATCGCTGCAGAACCATACGTTTTTGCCTGAAACACTCCATTCCACTTTGCGCACTCCCTTGCCCTCTTCCAGCGCAGTTCTCCGGTTGGCTGGACAGCATACGGGATTCCCAGGTACTTTATAAGTCCGTCCGTCTCTATTCCTTCAATCTTACCATATTGGATTTCCACAATCTTTCCCATATCAATAGCCATGCCTTTCCACAACAGACGAGTTTAATTCCATGATAGCAGGCGCGCTTAATACTCCCATGGGCTTCACCTGATATTCCTCTGTCCATGATTCGTTCTCTGTCCTCCAGGAATCAGGGCCTATCCAGGTCAGGTCATTCCCAATCATGTGTAACTGACCAAACCCATTATACCTGTGTCCCAGACAGGTGACCGCTATCCTGTGACTCCCTTTTTTCAATTTTTTCAAAGTGCATTGATATGGGAGCAGTGCCGCCATCTGCTCTGATTCCCCGTCTACGGATATCTTCACCGCAGCCCCGGCATAGTAAGGTATCTGTATACTCAGGTCTGTCCCCTTCTCACAGGAAATCTCAAAGGAATATACCATATTCCCTGTATAAAACGGATATCCCTGCCTGGTATAATCCCCCCAGTACAGACGTTCCGGCTTCTGTACTATTTCTTTATAATTCCCCAATAGCCGTACCCCGAACTCTCCAAGAAGATACATCCATTCCAGGTTACTTGCATTTCCATACTGCAGGTACAAAACCAGTTCATTTTCCCCCTCCTGCAATCCTGGCAACGCAACCGTCCGGAGCGCCCGATCCACATAATATCCCACGGGTTCCATGCGGATTTCCTCCCCATTCAGCGTTCCCCGGTAGTACTCCGGCTCCTCCAGGGCAAGAAAGCAGCCGTCTGCTGCTATCCGGGAATGAATCGTTGTCCTCAGTCTGACCCGATGTTCCCTGTTGTCAGATTTCTTTCTCACATAAGGCTGTTCTACCTGTTCCATCCGCAGGGGATAGCCCAGTCGTTCCCTTAAAACATTGTCAGCCTTCAGCAGTTCACGCTCCTCAGAGTAATCCTCTTCTTCCAAAGCATATTGAAATTTATCCAACAGCAGAACATTCGGTTCGTCTGTCCTGTATCCTGTCGGTCTGCCAATCCTGTACTCCCGTCCGGCTCCTGCATCCGTTATCCCTTTCTGATCACTGTTTTGGACACCGTACATACAGGTACTTTCTACGGCATCCCGGTCTTTCAGAACTGCTTTCACAGGCTCCAGATGAAGAAGGAGGCTGTCATCGCCATACAGGGAATACTGTAGCAGTGTATTTCCATCCTGATATTCTGCATCAAGCTTTTCCCTCTCCCCTGTCAGAGTATCGTATTTCTCCACCAACCAGCAGCCTTTTATATGGATCACAATCTGTTCCGGCGCATGCAGCGGCCGTCTCTCCCAGACTCCTTTCTGTCTCGCCTGCAATCCCCTGTAAGCCTGCGCAAGGAAAAGCCATCTGGCCTTCCCTTCCCTGCGGAACTGATGCAGATAAAACTCTTTCCTGCCGCCGTCCGTCCCCTTTATATCAATCTCCCTCCACGGCTCCAGCGCGTGTAGCAACGCACTCTTCTCCACTGGGATCCACTGGCATCTGTCTGTAAAAATCTTTAACTGTGCGTCCTCTGTGTATGCGGCATATTTTGGTTTTGTTCCGCACAAAATGACTTTCCCGCCATTTTCCAGGAAACGGGATAATCTCCTGAAGGTATTGTAGCGGAGATGAAGGCAGTCGGGCACCAGGATCACATCATATTTCATCTTTCCGCACACGAATCCATCCGTACCGTCAATGCAGGCAATGTCCTC
>CAMWWF010000036.1 GCA_947177885.1 uncultured Lachnospiraceae bacterium | reverse complement strand
TTAAATAATGAATATGTGCCTCTTCCTTCCATCCCATCCTGATACGTTCCTGCTCCATGGGCTCTGTCTGTACAAAGGCAAAACTTCCTGACAAAAACCCATACATGGCATTGCAAAAAGGAATCTGATGATGATTTAAATAGTTAGAAACAAACACAAATTTAATCATAATTTAATTTCCTTAGCATTTCTTTGATATTTCTGAATAAATTTCCATCAGCCTTACATAATTCCGCTGACGGTCATGAGTCCTCTCCGCATGAGACTTTGCGTTTTTACAATAAACCTTCCTTTTCTCCGGATCGGTCCACATCTCTATAACCGCCGCCGAGAGACGTCCGGCAATCACTTCCATCTGCCTGTCTTCCTTTCCCTCCAGACGGCTCACGTCATCAAACCGGTTTTCAGCGCTTCGAAATCCTTCATACAAAATACCGTCCTTCCCGAAAGAAAAGATACTGGGAATCCCTCCCACATCCGCGCTCACGCAGGGCATGCCCAGCAGCATGGCTTCCCCCAGGGAATTGGGCGAATTTTCAAGGGACGAAGGACAGACAAAGAGGCTGCACCTCAGATATTGGTCCCGCATCTGCCCGGAATCCAACTTGCCGGTAAACACCACCTGCTCTTCCGCTCCGTTCTCCCTGATCAGGCTGCGCAGATATTTCCCGTAACCGGATATTTTCAGCTTATGCTTTAAAGTGTCATACCGAGTCAGATCCTGTCCTGCAATATACACCTTCACATCGGGATACTTTTCCCTGATCGCGGGCAGAGCTGCCAGCACATAATGCAGACCCTTCAGCGGATAGTCTCCCTGACTCAGGAAAATAGAATGCTTCTCGCAGCTCTCCGGGTCCCAGCATTGCCCGTAGAATTCCGGTCGCAGCGTCTCGTTCATATTATAATAACATATGTTCTCATTCCATTCTCCCGTGTAATACCGATCCCACTCCGTTCGTCCTGTTACATTTCCGGCCAGCTTCACCGCCTCCGTCTCCATAATGCCGCGGCGTACAAATTTATTCTGCTGCTCTCTCAGTCCGTCTTTTCGCAGCCGGTCTCTAAGGGTCCTGACATTCACCGCCTTTTCCGGCATATTGGCGAAATAGGCGTTTGCACAGACTGCACATAATCCCTGGATCCCCAGCAACAGCCTGTTCTTTTGAGGAAATACGCGGCACATGGCAAGCGTATGCGGATACTCCGTGCCGAAGCAATGCACAATATCAGGCCGAAACGCCTTTACAATTTCCCCAAGGCGATCCTCCAGCCCTCTGTCATAGAGATCGGGACGTGTTGTGTCTTCATAAAAACCATAGCACGTAAGCTCTCCGTTCTCAGTGGAAACCGCCTTCCTGCAGACGTCATGTCCATCGGAAAATATCTCCTTCCCTCCGGGAAATGCAATGGCAAGCTCGATATCATTTTCATAACGCCTTTCCAACATCACGGCAGCCAGACCACTGATCCAGCCTTCCTTATTGGTAGCTTCCACATTAAATATCTCCGCCGCCAGGGGAATCATCACATTGCAGAGCCATAAAACCTTCATCGAAATTCACATACCTTTCCGTGATCAGCAAATCCGGCCCGAAATGAGCCATTAATCAAAACATGTTTTAATTAAATATCCAATTTAAATAAGGGAGCAGGCGCACATCCACAGCATACATTCCCCTTAACAGAAGCAGAAAGTATAAAGTAAATCCTACGACAACTCCGGTACAGCAGAGCTTTCTCAGCCATCCTTCCCTCATATCCTTCAAAAGTCCGGGAAGCAGAAATATCTGGGATATGATCATATAGTATCCCACTCTGGACACCTCCGGGATAAAAGAGCCGCAACAGTATACCACAAGCCCTGTCAGATTCAGAAAGAAATAAAACCTGTTAAATAAATTCGTCCTTAAACTTTTTCTATAACAGATCGCACATAAGATTAGAACGCAGACACATTTTGCTATATTGACATAAGAGATCTGACCTTTATCAAACATGGAATTTCTGTAGTAGGGATAAAAGTAAAATATGATCTCCTGATAGATGCTCTGACCGAAGATCAGGCTGGCGATCAAAATGCCGCCCACGATATAATGCCATTTCTTAAGCTTCGCCGCTGCCAGGAATCTTGCCAGCAGATAGACCGGCAGCACCAACAGGATGGACTTGTGAAACAAAGCGCCCGCCAGTACCCAGACAACAAACTTGCCGTAATCACCCCTCAGGACATATTTCATGGAATAGAGCGCTATGGAAAGAGCCAAATAATAACGCACGGTATTTAAACTGTTAAAATAATATCCGCCCGTCATCAGCAGAAACAGCGAAACCGCAAAGTCACTTCCCTGATCTTCCAGGGCCTTTACAAAGAAAAATACGGTTACAATGGAAAAAAAGCCAAAAACAGGAAGATAGTGATCATAACCGAAAATCTGTTGTATCCACTTTACGATCAGATTGAAGCCCCATTCGTAGGACACATACCTTCCCTGCGCAATCAGCTTAAAATTATCCCGGTAGACCCAGTAATCATTCCCTACCGCAATACGGCATGCGGACACACCCGCCATCAGGCAGAACACGGCAAACACAGCGATGTGATTTCTCGCCTGTCTGCGATCCATGTACACAGCCGTGCCGGCTTTCCTTCTGCCGCTGATATAACCGGACACGTATTCCCGATTATCTACACAAAGCCCCAGCAGAACTGTCACTGCAGTCAACAGGACATAAACAAGTGCGCTACGTTCCATTCCCGACCTCCCGTACTCCCTGCCTCATCCAGGCATAGGCCTGCCTTACACTCACTTCACTGCAGAAGAGTTTCCTGTGTGCAAGCAGGAACCGAAGGCTCATTGCCTGTGCCAACCTCCCGTACAAATAGTGATACAGCACTCCCCTGTCCGTGAAAAACTTCTCGTTATATCCGGCAAACCAGGTGGAATCCCCCGCTTCCTCCCTTCCAATGGTGACAGGCGCCGTATAGACCTGATAGCCTTTATCCATGAATTCCTTTAAAAAAAGACTGTCCTCGCCGTTGCTGTATTTCGCGCCGCCGCCAAAGAGAAGGGAAAAAGTGACTCCTGATCTCAGAAGGCTGTCTCTCCGTACGGCGAAGCTGACCGCCCCATATCTGCCGTAATTATACCAATGTACCTTTTTCCGTTCCTCGATATGATAAGTTCTTCTGGATTCCTCCACGGTGATATTGAACAGGATCATATCCGCCCTGGGATTTCTCTCAAACTCAGCGGCAATCGCTTCCGCGTATCCCGGTTCATATACGATATCCCCGTCCGAAAACAGGCAAATATCCTGATCCGCCCTCAGGATCGCCTCGTTACGGCTTCTGCCCACTCCCCTGTCAGGAAAGGAGTAAAAACGTATGGTATGTCCCCTGTGCTCCATCTCCTGCATCTTCAGACATTCGCACTGATTGATGATCACAGCGTCGGAATCCAGCCGCATACGTTCCACAATATTTTCCATGGTCTCGTTCATAACGGATGCCAATACCTGAACCTTCCTATTTCCTCTCACTCCGTCATACCTCACATATCATCCGTCCGTTCCCGCAGCCGCCATACATCGCAGCCTGTCCGCGCACAAGCCCATACCGACATATCCCGCAAGAGCGTGTTCATTTCCGCATGGTCAAACGGCTTCCAAAATAGTACGCCCTGATCAGTTTTTCGTCCGCATTCCATAAAATGACAGACGTCTCTTTGCAATCTTGCTGTCGCAGATACTCCAGACAGTATTTCAACTGTCCGCCTGCGTGCGCTCCCGCCTGTACTGCCAGCAGAATCCCATCCGCCTCCCGCAATACTCTGCAGCTCTCCGGGCAAAGTATGGGGGAGGGCACCGCAAACCATTCTTCCAGACCTTCCGTACACTTCTCACGGAGAGAGGCCAGTATTTCCACCGGATCGGTCTCTGTCTGCACACCACAGACAGCCACTCTTTTCTTTTCCTTATACATATAATGAAGGTTCTCAGGCAGTTCGGGACTTTCCAGAGTGCCTGCGGTCTTCACACCATAACGCAGTTTAATGGTAGCCGGGAGCCATATATTATCATCCCCGGTCTCTTTTAACAGCAGGATCACCACGGTAAAGAAACAACTGAGAACAGCGCTTAACGCAAACGCCCTTCCCGGACGCACATCAGGCACCACTTCCTCGGCAGTCTCGGGAGCGTCAATGACACGAATGTCAGTTATCTCCCTGATTCCTTCCGGGAACTCTTCCGTCATGGTCTGCTCCACCGCTCTCGCGATAAAAAGGCTTACAGCTTCGGAATTGGTGACAACAGTGGTAGAGGGAACCCGCAGATCCGACGCCAGGCAGGCTGTCAGAGATTCCGACACCTGCTCCTCGGTGATGCTGTCCATCCAGTTGCTGTCCATGTAACTGCCGTTTATCTCCATATGCTTCATCACCGCATCCAGAAACTCCTGCGTCTGGACATAAGTATTCCAGCTCATCTCATTAATATAGACGACGCCTATATCCTTCTCCTCCTCAACCAGATATTCCACACGGTAAACAGAGGTTACTCCATATTGTTTTTCGGAGCGCAGCAACACATTTTTCACATAGTATCCGCCGCCGAACAGCAATGTTCCCACCAATGTAAATACCAGCACTTTATCCAGACAGGCGATCAGACGGAGTACCGTCAGTCTTAAATCAAATGGCTCTTTTCCTTCCCACATCTGTTCTCTCTCCATTTCCGAACGTCGGCAATATTGTGCTGCCCGTTTCCCCTCACGACGGCAGATTTATTGCCCCCCGTCATCCAGTTCCTGCTTCTTCTGCTGCCTCTGCCATTCCTTTTCCTCCCTGAGGGCAGTGATCTGCTCTGTCTCCACGCCCTCTGTGCTGTCGGGCCAGAAAAGGACTTTCAATGTCAGCAGCATCAGTTTGATATCCATCCAAAAGGAATAATTTTCTATATAAGTCAGATCCAGCTTGAGCTTGTCGTAAGGCGAGGTATTGTATTTCCCGTATACCTGCGCAAAGCCGGCAAGCCCCGCCTTTACCTTCATGCGGTATGCAAATTCCGGCATAACCTCCAGATATTGCTCAATGATCTCGGGCCGTTCCGGTCTCGGGCCGATAAAGGACATATCCCCCTTCAGAATATTGAACAGCTGGGGAAGCTCGTCTATCCTGCATTTCCGGATAAATTTTCCGATTGGTGTGATACGGTCGTCATTCTTCTGCGCCAGTCTTGCCACCCCATCCTTCTCCGCATCCGTTCGCATACTTCTGAATTTCATAATTTCGAACTCTCTGCGGTTCAGAGTGCAGCGCACCTGTCTGTACAACACAGGTCCTCCATCATACAGCCTGATGACAACCGCCGTCAACAGCATAAACGGAGAAGCTATGATCAGCAGGATCAGTGCACACACAATATCCACCGCCCGCTTCAGGAATCTCTGTTCCATAGTCAGACTGTACTCTCTGGTGAGCATAATGGGAGTGTCAAAAATGTGAAGCTCTTCCGCCCCCATCAGGATCACATCCGTGATCTTAGGAAGCAGATACACACGTATGCCCCTTCCGTAGCAGAACTTTAATAAGAGATTCCTGTCCTCCACGGACATATCCCCGATCACTACCGCATTACACTCTTCCTTATCGTAGGATTCCGCAATCATACCGCAGATCTTTTTATAGCCTTCTCTGATATGGACTGTCCTGGTGATCTTATACTTATCCCTTCTGCTCTCAAATTTACTGCAGATATCCTCCACAGGCCTGTAGCCGTGGACAAGGAACAGCTTTCTGGGCGGAAAGATGGACTTGTAAATACGGTTCGCCGCATTAATATATACGACCACGATCACAGTCTGTTCCATCATCATCATGAGAAATACTTTAGGCACAAAAGCTTGATGAGCCATAATGGAAAGCTCAAAGTATATAATGATATTGGCCAGGATCGTTGAAAACACCTGGGAAAAGATCAGTTCCACATTTTTCAGATATCCCAGACGCATTCCGCCGTACATATTGGAAAGAAACAGAAGCACAATGGCGTAAAAACCGATTTCCGCCAGATGTCCCATTCTCCAGAAATCCCGCAGCTGCTCCACCACACTGTACTGAAAATGAACCAGCCAATGGTACGCAAAGTCTCCCACCTCCAGGGTCAGGCAGATCATTACCAGCACGAGATTAATCAGACGTTTATAAGTTTCCAGTTTTTTTAGCTTTTCTTCGTTGGTAACTGCACTCAAAATCTATTTCCTCCGATTGTCTTCGGTGTAGGTATACATCTGATTAGTATACCACATTTTCCCACATTCGTACAGAAAAGCTGAATTTTTCACATAATCTACAAATTTATGATGATATACTCTTCATATTCCCTGATATAACCTTCTACAGGGAACTCGGGCATATCCTCCGTAAGCTTTTCCGCATCCTCAATCTTCCGGAGATCTTTTTCGATCACAAAATCATGCCCCAACATATTCATGAAGTTCCCCAGCTCGGAAGCCGTACCGTCAAAAGCGGTAACTCCCCACCGCAGAGCGGAATTCACAGGAGTCTCTGCAAAGACATATCCATGGCCGTCCTCGGCATTGTATTTTTCTACCAGATGCGGATCGATGATATCGCCGATCCGGCGTAACCAGCCGTATTTTGCGGAGTCATACTCCAGATAGGCATCCTTGGCAATCCCATAGGGAACTCTGTAAGCGCCTCTGAACACAACAGGTTTTCCCGTGTCAAAATCCTTCTCCAGATTGAAAGCCACCTGCTCCATCACCTTTTTCGCATCCTGATATTTCAGATAATCCACGTAAAACCATTTGTTCATCTCTGCGCACTGATTCCACAAAAGTACCACTGCCAGTGCCACACCGACACTCATACAGTATCGCGGCAGATGCTCTCTTATCAGTTTCAGCAGCAGAAAAATGGCAAAAGCCCCTATCAGCGGAACATATTGAGCAGCCCGATAGTAGGTCTCCTTTCCCTCTATGATCACCATACATGCCGGCAGGACAGGCACAGCCAGCGCTGCCGCCAGCAGAAAAATATCTTTTTTGCGGATACACAGAACAATACAGATCACCAACAGAACCGCTATGCCGAATACCAGAACGGCAATGGGAAGGTAGGCAAAAGCATTCAAATAATATTTGACCCAGAACCTCTTTATTTTCATAAAAAATTCTGCCCGGTCGATCTCCCCAAAGGAAAACACGCTCCGATATTTCACTCGATAACTCTCCGGGATCTCAATATGAAAGATGCCTGAAACCAGCCGCAGAACCAACCATCTGAAACCAATGGCCGCTGCTCCCGTGACCAGCAATGCCCCTCCCCATTTCCAGGGAGCGGCCAAATACTTTTTCTCATCCTTTGCAAAACCTCTGGCCAGAATAAAGAGAAGAACCGCCCCGACGGCAAACACAATCATAAAGGATTCATAGCACCCCAAAGCCACTGCCAATACCGCCGCTGCCCCTATGAGATACCGCACTCCTTTCCTCGTCTCCGTCTTCGCCTCCAGAGCTTTCAACAGAAGCAGCAACGCAATTCCCGTCAGTCCGTACGCCAGGCTGATGCCATTATGGAGATAATACACATAAATCTCACTGATCAGCGGACAGGAGAGAAAGAGGACCGAAAAGACAGTATACTCTGCCATATGCCCCTCTCTTCCTGTTATCCCGGAAAACACAACGCACCAGACCGCAGCGGCAAGCAGCAGAAGCAGTACTCCCGCCAGCTCCGTCACCCAGGGAGCGAATTCAGATATATGAAAGAATTTATTGACCACATATAAAGTCCACCGACCCACTGCCGGCGCAAGTCCATCCTCAAAATACAGGGGAATGCAGGTGTCATCAATTCCTATGGTCTCATGAGAGATCTTAAAGCCATAACTGCACACCGCCGTCAGAGATACCGCCAGCACATATATTCTGTTCGACCAAAAATATCTGATTTCCTCCCAAAGCGCTTTCATTTATCCATTCCTCCCAAACCTGTCCGGCAGACCGCAACACACAAAATAAGATCATATCCTTCTTTCATATGATAATGCGTCCCATAAAATAGCTCCCTAGATTCTTCTCTTCACGGCCCGCATCGCCCAGAAGCAGAAATGCCAGGCGCTGCATATCACATTCAATCCCTCCGCCCTGCGGTACAGATTCCAGATCCTGCGTATTGCCTCCAGCTTATTGGAAGACAGGGTTTTCCCCGCCCTCCGGTACTTCGCCAGGTTTTCATTCAGACCGTACGCCGTCACACCGCTGCGGAGCACTCGGAACCATAATGCCGTGTCTTCACTTTTTATAACAGGCATCTCAAGCTGTTCCTTTGACAGCTTTCCCAGATCGAACATGACCGTCGTGGTAAAGATAGTGGTATTACTCAATGCCTGTTTATAAGTCAGCTTTTCCGGCACATGCACTATTTTTCCCGTGCCTTTTCCATTCTCGTCCGCAAACTCATACCCGGTAAAAGTAAAACCGGCACCCTTTTCTTTCATAAAGGCAAGCTCTCTCTCCAGCTTTTCAGGCATCCAGATATCGTCCGCATCCAGATAGGAAATATAACGTCCCGCGGCTTCCTCCAATCCTCTGTTTCTTGCCCGTGCCGCTCCCATATTGGAAGGCTGTCTGATCAGACGGATCCTGGAATCCCCGGTCCTATCCATGTATTTCCGTATCAACGCGAGCGTATTGTCACTGCTGCAGTCCTCCACCAGCAAAAGCTCCCAGTCAGGATAGGTCTGCGCCAACACACAGTCCAAAGTCTCCCCTATGAAATTCTCCACATTATATACCGGTACGATAATACTGACCAAGTCTCCCATACTAAAGCCATGCCTTCCTGTCCGTTCCGCGCCCCTCATTCCGCAGACATCGATCCTGCCTGGAAAATGCTGCCGTTATCGGGCCGTCGCTTCCATTTCTTCTGCCAGTACAGCATAAATTAAGTCTTTGATACTTTCACTTTCTGCAACGTCTGATAAATCAATGCGTTCAGAACCATTGTGGAATCAAGAACTTATTTTTCGATATACTAGAGTTCAAAAAAATAATATCCTGAAGCCTGCTCTGGCCGGACACCGGTGGCCTTCATCACCTCATCCAACAGCGACCGGTTTATATTTTCAGGCAGGATCAGCAGATTCACACCCGCCCGTTTCGCAGCCTCCATACATTCCCTGGTGGAAAGTTCCTGTTCTTCCAGCTTCCCGATCATTATATCCGTCATGTCAAAATCGTTTTCGGTGCAGGTTTCTTCTACAATGCACATCCACTGATACATCTTTTCCACTTCCTCAGAATAGATATCATACGAATACGCGCCCAGAGCTTCCTCCCACATATTTCTACCGTAGGGCAGTAAAATACTGCTGTCCAAACGGCGGATATGCTCCAGCACCTTCCGGGGCGCCCACATACAGACGCTTCCTCCCTCCGCCGCAGCAATCTCCGAAACCCCTTTCTCATCCGTCTTTGACGCTGACGGAAAGCTCCCCGCTTCTTCCCTTACCGTCTCCAGAATACTTTCCGCTTCCACTCTCTCTGCTCTCGCGGCCTTTCTGTCTATACCGGCATCGTCTGATACATTGCACAGCAGCGCTGCTGCCAGTAATCCCACTGTAACAGGCAGTCCCTTCCGCCATGCCTCTCTGCGAAATCCCTGCCAATGCTCTGCCAGCGCCTTTGTTCCCGCGTAAGCGGTCAGGACCGTTACAGGCACAATGCTCCAAATCCACTCATAATCATAAAATCTGGTCTGATACAGCATCAGCGCCACAGCCGTCACAGGTACAATGCAGCAAAGAGCTGCCGCAGTACCGTAGCGCAGGAGCTGCCTTTGCTTCTCCTGCCTGTAACCGATCCACAGAAACAGCAGCGCTATCAGGAAAAGGCCCATGATCTTTGCCCCGCCTGTCACTCTGAACCAGCCCATCCACGCATTTCTAAGAAGTTCTGCCATTGCGCAGCCTCCTTTCCGCCAACAGGAGTCCCACCGCTGTCAGCAGACAGGCGCCCAGTCCATAGAAGGTCCACACAATACAGGCTTCCGCCATGATACACAGAACGGTCTGCCCCCATTTCTTTCTGATGCAGAGCGAGATCAGGTAGGGAATGAATACCAGATTTCTGATCGTCACACCGCGATAACCGCAGTAGATCAGATCAAAACCATCCATACTGTAAAAACCGCTTCCCGCCCACATAAGCAGGACTGTCATTATCAGGAAACAGATCCGCTTTTTCCCGTTCTCTGGGAACAGACTCTTTCCCACACAGAAAAATGCCGCATAACTGCTGACAAAAACCCATACCGGCACCGCCGCCGTCACCACGCTTTCAGGTGACAGCCCTGACAGCCTGCAAAAAACTCCATACAGACTGGGCAGACACAGAATCTTTAATCTGGAGGGAATCCCTCCCGCATAAGCTCGTCCCGTCATGGGATCCACCCGGTAAATTCCGTCTGTCTGTAAGAAGCTCGCCACGGTTTCCACCGTCATATCCCCTTTTGTATACACACCTGCATTCCACAGAATACAGATCATCTGCGCCAGCACAAGTATCCAGAATATCCCTGTCAGAATTCGTGCCGCCGGGTCCGGCTTTTTTGCCGTGTTTGCCGCATGCCGGTTCCCTTCGCTTTTCTCCTTTCTATGGGATAATTCATAAAAAAGAAACAGTACTGCCGCCAAAAACAGCGCCGCTCCCAAAAGACCCGCAAAGATAATTGTGCAACGGGAAAAAGACTGTCCGGTAAATACAGCCGCCACATGAGCTGTTACCGCCAGTCCCGTCATGATCAAATCTCCTGTTATCAGTGCATCCGCCCAGTCCGGCTTATGTGCCGGATTCTGTCTGTGGGAAAATGTTGAAAAAAAATGGTTGCGGCGTTTTTTTGCAGCAGATCTCCCTGCAAAATAAAAAATGACCATCGCGCCGCTTCCCAGAAAAGCGCACAGGCACAAAACAACCAGTGTCAATAATAATACCGGAATAAATTCCATAATTACTCCAATCGCAGTAATAGAGCAAACTAATACTTTTTACAGTTGGTTTCCATTACATGGCCTTGAAATCCAAGCGCACTTTATCAGCGATACGCGCAATGTACTCGCTGTTAGTAGGTCTTGTCCTGCCTGAGCAAACGGAATAACCGAACATTCTTTCAAAAGTATCGGCATTGCCTCTTGTCCATGATACTTCAATGGCGTTGCGTATTGCACGCTCCACCTTCTGGTCTGTAGTCCGGAATCGTCTGGCTATAGTGGGATAGAGCAATTTTGTAACTCTGCTCACCACCTCCATATCCTTTCCTGAAAGCATGATCGCGTCTCTCAGATAATGGTATCCTTTTAAATGCGCAGGCACTCCTATGTCCAGCATGATATCGGTAACGTATCTCTCTAAATCACAATCTTTAATGGCATTAATCTCCATATGAATTCCCCTTTCTATGTCGATCACTGCTCCTTACTGCGATTGTATGATTCAATTATACCATATCTGTCGAACTTCGAATAGTTTTCTGCCCGCTAAGATTCCGTTAAGATACGACATATAGTGGTTATATTTTTTCTTTTACTAGATATATGGGACGTTTCTTCACTTCCATATATGTTTTGGCAAGGTATTGTCCCAGGATCCCGGTGCAGAAAAACTGCACTCCGCCGATCAACAGCATAATACATACCTGGGATGCCCAGCCGGACACCGGATCGCCGAAGATCAGTTTCCGCACTATGACAAAGATGATCATAATAAATGCCAGCAGGCAGAACAGAACTCCCATGATCGATGCAAAAAGCAGCGGTACTGTGGAAAATGCCGTGATACCGTCAAGAGAGTAGACCAGCAGTTTCCAGAAATTCCACTTTGTCTCTCCCTTTGCCCTCTCCACATTCTCGTACTCCAGCCACTTCGTGTTGAAACCCACCCAGCCGAATATTCCCTTGGTGAACCGGTTATATTCCCGCATTGCCAAAATGGCATCTACCATCTGTCTGGTCATCAGGCGGTAATCCCTGGCGCCGTCCATGATCTCCGTCTTTGAGATCTTTTTCATCAGGCGGTAAAACATTCTGGCAAAAAAGCTTCTCACCGGAGGTTCCCCCTTGCGGCTGACCCGCCTGGTGGCAACGGAGTCATAGCCCTGCCCGATATAGGAAAACATCTCCGGCAGCAGGGAGGGCGGATCCTGAAGATCCACATCCATCAAAACCACATGATCCCCCGCTGCATTTTCGAGACCTGCATACATGGCTGCTTCCTTGCCGAAATTTCTGGAAAAGGACAGCAGATGCACCCTCTGATCACGCTCGATCAGTTTCTTGACTTCCTTTACCGTTCCGTCCCGGGATCCGTCATCCACATACAGCAGCTCCAGCTCTATATTCTCCCTTTCAAAGAAGGGATCGTTCTTTATAAGCTCTGTGTAAAACAGTTCCACACTTTCCTCTTCATTATAGCATGGAACAATCACGCTTAACAAACTCATAGTTTACCCGTCGCTTTCTTTTGATTTATTAACAGTATACTATTCTCCCCTGTAATTCGCAAGATAAAACCTTTTTCAGGGAAAAACCTTATCCCGGCATTTCAACCATGCCATTCGCGGAGTGCGCTTTGTGAAGACACCCACGCGTAATCTTTGAATGGCCGCATGGCTGAACTGATACCACTAAATTCTTAATTTTCCTGTCATTTAATGACGTTTTTCTTATTATGTGATATAATATCTCCATATTCAAGACAGTCAACGGCCAAATGGCCATTTATACCATGATTGCTCTATGATCATGGTATATTGTTTGAAAAAGGCAGGGGCATATCATGTTCCACTGCTCTGTCAAAGACATAGGAGAATTACCATGAGAAAAACAAAAATATGGCTGGCCGCCGCAGCGGCTGTTTTCATGCTGTGTGCCTGTGGCGAGGATCTGGACAGTCCCGTTATCACGGGGGACGAACCGTCTCCTGCTCCGGTTCAGACCACCCAGCCGACAAACACAGTACCTGAAACAATTCCTCCAAATATTGTGACGGAAGACGATTCGCAGCCCCCTCGCGCAGGCATGGTGCGCAGCCGTCTTACCAACGAGTGGGTAGATTCCAGTGTTGCCAACACGCGACCCGTTGCTGTAATGATACCTAACGAGAATGCCGCTATCCCTCATTACAGCCTGTCAGAGGCGTCTGTTATCTACGAAGCCAATGTGGAAGGCCGTATGTCAAGGATGATGGCCATCTATGAGAACTGGCAGAATCTGAACAAGATCGGCAATATCCGCAGTCTTCGCACCTACTACGCATACTGGGCATTTGAGTGGGACGCTTTCATTGTTCACTATGGTGGTCCTTATTTCATCAATGATCTGATGGCGGAGGCGACCACTCAGCACATAGACGGCAATCTGGACAGCGACAGTGCCGCATTTTACCGGGATTCCAGCCGTCCCATGCCTCATAACGGCTATGCCACCGGCACCGGACTGGCAAGTGTCATCCAGAAAAAGGGATATTCACTCGCTTACAGAGGGCTGACTGACAACTACCACTTCAATTTTACCACAAAATCCAGCCCTAACGCCCTGACCCAGTACGGCATGGATGCCGAAAATGCCACTTACATTGATATGTCAGGCTGCTATCCGCTGACCCGCTGCTACTTTGAATACAATGAAAATGACGGGTTGTACTACCGCTCCCAGCATCTTTCCGGCAGCACGGACGGTCCTCATATTGATGGTACGAACGAAGCCCAGCTATCCTTTAAAAACATATTTGTACAATATGTAAAATACGAGGAGCTGGCAGGCGGATATCTGGTCTTCCAGTGTCACGACACCACCAGAGACGGCTGGTACTTTACGAACGGGAAAGGCATACATGTACATTGAGAGAAGACTTCCGATTATGGTGCCACAAGATATTACGA
>CAMWWF010000035.1 GCA_947177885.1 uncultured Lachnospiraceae bacterium | reverse complement strand
TGTCTGCCGGGGCTGCCCGTCTTACCTCGGAAGTATAAACGGATATGCCTCAGGATAAAAGGATACTGTCAATGCTTATAAAGTAACTCCCTGCTTAAAGATCGCCATGTCATGGAATCCTGCGGCCTCGCTGCAGACCTTCTTTCCGGAAGCAACCTCCACCACATAGTTAAATAAATTCTCCGTCTCCGCCGCCATATTGCTGTCCTCCACCAAAACGCCCGCATTGAAATCGATCCAGTTGGACTTCTTTCCCGCCAGTCGGGAGTTGGTGGCTATCTTCATGGTAGGCACAGGGGAAGCAAAAGGAGTTCCCCGTCCGGTGGTAAACAGAACGATATGGGCTCCTGCCGCCGCCAGAGCCGTGGCCGCCACCAGATCGTTGCCGGGTGCGCTCAGCAGGTTCAGACCGGGCGTTTTCACCGTCTCGCCATACTGCAATACGCCCTTCACCAGAGCGCTGCCGGACTTCTGTGTACAGCCCAGAGACTTGTCTTCCAGAGTGGAAATGCCTCCCTTCTTGTTTCCGGGGGAGGGATTCTCATAAATCGTCTGGTTATGGCTCTTGAAATAATTCTTAAAATCATTGATCAGATCCACCGTCTGATGGAACAGTTCCTCGTTTGCACAGCGGTTCATCAGGATCGTCTCCGCGCCAAACATCTCGGGAACCTCGGTAAGGATCGTGGTGCCGCCTTTGGAGATCAGCAGATCGGAGAAACGGCCCACCAGGGGATTTGCGGTGATACCGGAAAGTCCGTCGCTGCCGCCGCACTTCATGCCCACTACCAGCTTGCTGACACTGACAGGCTCTCTCTCAAAACCGGAAGCATAATCAATCAGCCCCCTGATGATCTCCACTGCATCCGCGATCTCGTCATCGGATTCCTGGGACACCAGGAACTTCACCCTGTTCTCATCATAGTCGCCGATATAAGGCTTCAGCACATCAATATTGCTGTTCTCACAGCCCAGTCCCAGCACCAGCACACCGCCCGCATTGGGATGATTGATCAGATCCGCCAGGATCTTTCTGGTGTGTTCCTGGTCATCGCCCATCTGGGAACATCCGTAAGGATGGGGGAACGCTATGACTTCCTCCACAGTACCCTTCACAAAAGCATTGGCCTGCTTTGCAATAGCGGTTGCCACATTATTGACACAGCCCACCGTGGGGATCACCCAGATCTCATTCCGGACGCCCACTTTGCCGTCAGGACGGTTAAAGCCCATAAAAGTGACATCCTCCGTGGTCTTCTCCTCCACAGGTGTAGGCTCATAGGTATACTCCAGAAGATCGCCCAACGCCGTCTTTACATTATGGGTATGAATCCAGCTGCCACATTTAACCGCTTCTTTCGTGTTGCCGATGCGGTAACCGTACTTGATGACTTCGCCGCCCTCGGGAATATCGCAGATTGCCATCTTATGGCCTGCAGGGATCTCCTCCAGTGCAGTGATGTTCTGTATTTCCCCCTGCACCTCCACCGGAACGGATTCCCCTGCAGGAATCACGTTCAGTGCCACAACTACGTTGTCATTATCATGAATTTTTAAGAAATTTTGCATAACGCCGCCCTCATACCATTCGTCTTGATATCATCCAGATAAGCAGTCACCGCATCTGTCAGACCGGGAACCTGATTCAGATCCTGTCCGTGGAAATCCTCTCTTCCAAGGTAAGCAGTCACAAATTCTCCGGTATCCTTCTCACAATTGTCACGGAAGAACTCCAACACGGGCATGTCGTCCTTCACGCTGTATTCCTGACCGTTCCTGTGCCCGATCAGCACACCGTCCCTGATCTCGGTGCCGGTGTAGAATGCCATCAGCGCCGCGATGGAGAAGGTCATATGAGCCGGGAGCCTGCCGAACTTATCCACATAACCCAACAGGCTGGGCAGACATCTCGCTCTCCACTTGGAAACGGAATTCAGGGAAATCGCCAGCAGCGCATGGTCTACATAAGGATTATTGAAACGGTTAACCACCTCACCCGCAAATGCCTTCAGCTCATCCTCGGGAAGGGTCAGGGTAGGGATAACCTCGTCAAAGATCGTCTTGTTCATGAAATCACGGATATCGTCGTCCTCCATGGACTGTCTCACGATATCGTTTCCGCAGAGCCAGGATGCCAGTACGAAGGAAGTGTGCGCACCGTTCAGGATACGAACCTTTCTCTGCTTGTAGGGATGATGGTCATCCGTAAATACCACGGGAAGTCCCGCACCGGGAAGATCGAATTCCTTACTGATATCCTTGTCGGACTCGATCACCCAGAGAGCGAAAGGTTCGCCGGTTACCAAGATATGATCCTCATAGCCCAGCTTCTCCCACTCTTCCTTCTCGGTAGCGCGGGGATAACCGGTGACGATCCGGTCCACCAGGGTAGCGGTGAAGATACATGCCTCTTCCACCCACTTCTTAAATTCATCTGACAGGCCCCAGAGCTCGATCAGCTGCATCACGCACTTCTTCAGCATAATGCCGTTGTCATCGATGAGCTCAACGGGCAACATTACGAGGCCCTTGCTCATATCGCCCTTAAAGGTCTCAAATCTGTGATACAGGAACTTGGTCAGCTTTCCGGGGAATGTCTTAGGGGGATTCAATTCAAACTGATCCGTATTATCGAACACAATGCCTGCCTCGGTGGTGTTGGATACCACAAAGCGCAGAGTGTCAATCTCAGCCAGTCCCATATACTTATCATACTCGTTATAGGTGTCAACCACATCCGAAACGCTGGTAACTACTCTGTTGAGGATTTTGCCTTCGCCGTCCACATTGCCGCGAAGGGAAACGGTGTACTGGCAGTCCTGATTATGGAACATATCCAGGTTACCGAATTCAATGGGTTTGATCAGTACGATATCACCATCGAAGGTACCCTGCTCGTTTGCAATATCGATCATGTAATCCACAAATGCGCGGAGGAAATTACCCTCACCAAACTGTACGACCTTAACAGGTCTCTCTTTCTTACCGGTCATTGACTTGTTTAAAAGTTCCATTTTTTCTCCCTTCTGCCCGTTCTTACGGACATGCCATTTCTTCACGACCCACGTACTTTCCATGTCACTGTTCACTCATCGCCTCTGCGAAGTGTTTTCACGCACTGTTACATGAAAAAGATCAAGACTGCCCTGCCTGCTCTCCAACAGATTTTATGTAAGTACTTTCATAAATAATTCTACTGCCAAAAACTTCTTTCGTCAATATATAAAAAATGAAATATTTCCTGCATCTTCCGAAAAATATGTCTTGAAAAAAAGAACGCGGTTGGCTATAATCTAAATTAAGATATTTTGTAACTACTTACAATTTTCTTTCATAAGAAATGCTGCTCTGAATTTCTTAAAAAGATATTTAACAACGAGGTAACACCCATGACAATCTACGACATCTCCGAAAAGGCCGGTGTTTCCATCGCTACGGTATCCCGTGTCTTGAATGGAAGCAGCAATGTCAGTGAAAAGACGAAGAAAAAGGTGCTGGATGTGATCAACCGGTATGAGTACACTCCCAACGCATTCGCCAGAGGGCTTGGGCTCAATACCATGAAGACCATCGGCATCATGTGCGCTGACAGCTCCGATCTCTATCTGGCAAAAGCGATCTATTATATAGAACGGAAGCTGCGCGCCAATGACTACGACAGCATTCTCTGTTGTACGGGTTATGAACTGGAATCAAAAATGTCTTCCATGAACCTTCTGATCACAAAAAAGGTGGATGGGATCATACTGGTAGGTTCCAATTTCATCTATGAGACGGAGAGCGACAACAAATATATCGCCGATGCCGCCGCACAGATCCCCGTCATGTTATTGAACGCGGACCTGGACGCCCCCAATGTGTACAGCGTGGTTTCCGACGATTTTACTTCCATGTATGAAGCCACTTTACAGATGATCGACACAGGGATCCGGGATATCCTTTACTTCTATAACTCTACCTCCTACAGCGGCAAGCGAAAGCTGGCGGGCTACCGGGCGGCAATGGAGGAGAGAAAGCTTCTGACCGGCGGAAACCACATGCAGTTTTACCATGGTTCCCATGAGGATATTCCCGCCATGACAGAACACTTAAAGAAGCTGAACCGGAAGGGCTTCGAATTTCACGGGATCATTGCCGCAGATGACACCCTGGCTCTTGCCAGTGTAAAATATGCAAAGGAAATGGGATATCATATCCCGGAGGATTTTTCCATTCTGGGCTACAATAATTCCATGTTGGTCAACTGCTGCGACCCGGAACTGACCAGTATAGATAATAAGCTGGATACTCTGTGCCAGCATCTGATCACCACCCTGCTGGGAGTGCTGAACGGCAATGAAATGCCCAAGAAAACCATTTTTTCAGGTGAGATTGTAAAACGGGGCACCACCCGTTGAGATATTACAATAAAATATGGTTCAATCAAATTAATGGAGGAGAAAAAATGAAAGCATTTATGGACAAAGACTTTCTGCTGGAAAGCGAGACCGCCAAGAAGCTGTTTCACGAATATGCAGAGAACACCCCTATTCTGGATTACCATTGCCACATCAATCCCAGGGAGATCGCTGAGAACCGCCAGTTTGACAATATCACTCAGGTATGGCTGGGCGGAGATCACTATAAGTGGCGTCTGATGCGTTCCTTCGGCGTGGATGAAAAGTACATCACAGGCGACGCTTCCGACTATGATAAATTCTGCAAATGGGCAGAATGCCTTGGCAAAGCCATCGGCAATCCCCTGTTTCACTGGAGCCATCTGGAGCTGCAGAGATACTTCGGCTACAACGGCGTTCTGAACAAAAATACTGCCGATGAAGTATGGAAGATCTGTAATGAAAAACTGGCACAGCCCTCCATGAGCGTGCGCAATATCATCAAGAACAGCAACGTAACCCTGATCTGTACTACCGACGATCCCATTGATTCCCTGGAATGGCATAAAAAAATTGCCGAGGACGACAGCTTTGACGTAAAGGTGCTCCCCGCATGGAGACCTGATAAAGCCATGAATATCGAGAAGCCGGATTATCTGGATTATCTGGTTAAACTGGCAGAAGCTGCGGATGTCCCCAAGATCACCACCTTTGCCGCATTGAAAGAGGCATTGAAGAAGCGTATGGAATTCTTTGCATCCATGGGATGTAATGTTTCCGACCACGCTCTGGAATATGTAATGTACGTTCCCGCAAGCGATGACGAGATTGAAGAAATCTTCTTAAAGAGAAGGAACAGGATGATCCTTACAAGAGAAGAAGAGCTGAAATTCAAGACCGCATTCATGATCTTTGTGGGCAGGGAATATCACAGGCTTGACTGGGCAATGCAGCTTCATTACGGCTGTAAGAGGGACAACAATACTCTCATGTTCGAGAAGCTGGGCCCCGACACCGGATACGACTGCATCAACAATGACGCTCCTTCCGCACAGATGGCAGACTTCCTGAACGCACTCTGTGTGACCGGCGAGCTGCCCAGAACCATTTTATACAGCCTGAACCCTAACGATAATCAGTCCATCGGCGCTGTGATCGGCTGCTTCCAGGATTCCTCTGCCGTAGGTAAGATACAGCAGGGCAGCGCATGGTGGTTCAATGATCACAAGACCGGCATGGTAGAACAGCTCATCTCTCTGGCAAATCTGGGCAACCTGTCCGGCTTCGTAGGCATGCTGACCGATTCCAGAAGCTTCCTGTCTTATACGAGACATGAATATTTCAGACGCATCCTGTGCAACCTGATCGGCACCTGGGTGGAAGGCGGCGGATTCCCTGCAGATTATGAGATCCTTTCCGAGATCATTAAGGACATCTCCTACAATAATGCAAAGAACTACTTTAAATTCCCTCTGCAATAAAATGCCGTAAGAAACAGTTCCTAAGCATCACTTTCAGAACTCTTATTCAAAATGCCTGTCTCTCAATCTTGAGGGACAGGCATTTTTTATCCGCTGAGCATATTGAAAAGCCCCGGTGAGGTATACTGGGGCTTTTCATGGTATGAGAGAAAATTTAGAGGAATGTTTCATTCCAAGAGTCATTCTACCTTAAATTCTAATACTTTTCTAAGGTTTTTATGCCTTTTTTATGTAAAATTACTGTTTTTTCATGTCGGATGATGTATACTGATAATAACTGTCTCTCAACAATTTGAAACAAACAGAAAAGGAGTTTTTATGCCTGCCGAAAAAGGGAACAAGAAACGCGATATCAGCAGAATCACCGTGACAAGAGGAAAGAGAGGCGATTTCTCTCCCAAGCAGTCCGACCACAGTCATGGTTACTATGAGATTTTCTTCCTGTTGTCGGGAAGATGCCGTTTTCTGCTCAAAGACACCGTTCACTACCTGGAAAAGGGTGACCTGGTTTTTATCATTCCCGGCGAATTACACCATGCCGTTTACTCCAGGGACGGCGGCTGCGAAATCATAATGATCTATTTCAAAAAGGAACATATCGACTGGAATATGTTTCCCGGACGAAACACTTCCGACCACGCTCAGGAACAGCCGCACTCCTTTATGGGAAGCATCCCTGCCCTTTACCAGGAGGATTTCATCAGTCTCCTGACCCGCATGCTCACCGAGAATACGGAAATCGATGAATATTCCACAGGGTTTACGGTATGTTACCTTCAGGAGGCGCTGTTAATGCTGATGCGCTATTCCGTGATGAACGAGGAGGAACCGCAGCTTTTAAATTCCCGGGATGCGGATATCCTGCTTGCCACCAAATACATCTATAAGAATTACAGAAAGCCGCTTTCCCTGGAAGAAGTTTCGGCACAGGCTGCCCTGAGTCCTACTTATTTCAGTAAGAAATTCAAGCAGGTCACAGGCATGGGCTTCAAGGAATACCTGAACTTTGTACGGCTGAAACACGCCCAGACCGCACTTCTGACCACCAGCAATACCATCACGGATATCGCTCTGGAAAACGGCTTTAACGACAGCAATTATTTCAAGGACTTATTCAAAAAGATATACGGCAAATCTCCCCGGGAATTCCGAAAGCATCCCGAATGATCGCCCTTCCGCAAAGCGGGGAAGGATGCATCCCAATTAGTGAAATGCAGGACCCGATTGGGGCATCGTAGTGGAGCTATGGTGACCAAATTGGGGCGCAGCCGGCCGCGAAGCAGGGCGTGCAGACCGGGAGAAATGATTTTTCAAACACGCTCTCTCCGTCCAATTCCTAACCGGACGGAATATCAGGTGATGGCTTCGATGTCCTTTGCGGACCCCATGACCATCACGCTCTCATCCTCCTCGAACACATGGGAGGGATGAGGCAGGGGATAGATCTGGTTCTGCTTTTTGGTGGCCATGACGCTCACATGGTATTTCGTCCGTATGGACAGATCCACCATGCTCTTTCCCAGCCATTTCCGGGGCACGGCAATCTCATAAATACCGATTTCCGGGGTCAGCTCCACATAGTCAAAAATGGTGTCCGCACCGAACTTGATGGCCAGCCTCTCCGCCACCTCCCGCTCCGCATAGGAGACGTAATCCGCCCCGTTTCGCAGGAGCAGCTTTTTATGCACATCCTTTGTGGCCCTGGCCACAATATATTTACATCCCAGGTCCTTCAACAGCACTGTGATCTCCAGCACTGTCTGAAAATTCTCTCCTATGGCGATCACCGCCAGATCAAAATTGCGGATCCCCAGTGACTCCATAAAGCGCTCATCCGTGGCATCGCCGATCAGAATCTGCCGGATCGTCCCCACCGCCGCATCCGCTCTCTCCTCGTCGCAGTCTATCGCCATCACCTCGTGGCCGTTCTGCAGAAATTTCTGAGCCATGTGGCGTCCAAACCGTCCCAGCCCGATCATTAAAATTGATTTCATATTTCCTGCTCCAATTCCTTCCCGTCCGGTCTGTGCCGGACCAATACAGCTATACTTATATCTGCTCTTTCAAGCCTGTCCTTCTTTCCTTCACCGAAAGCAGTACCACCGGCGCTGCCTGGTTTTGATATGCTTCCGCTTTATGCCTCCTTCTCACCCCACCTGAACCTTCTCCAGCGGCAGTCTGGAATTTGTCACCCGCTTCTCCGAGGAAAATGCCAGCAGCATAGAGATGGATCCCACTCTTCCGCACAGCATCAGAAATGCCAGCAGCAGCTTGGACACCATTCCCAGTCCCGGTGTCACT
Organism: uncultured Lachnospiraceae bacterium; assembly: GCA_947177885.1. Next base: position 5,856 of record CAMWWF010000035.1, on the reverse strand, counting down.
CCCAGCGTCAATCCTACGGTTGCCACAGCCGACACGGATTCAAAGAGCGCCGTCAGCAGCGGCAAATCCTCCAGCGCGGATATGATCACGCTGACCGTCACCGACAGAAGAAGATATGTCATAAACACACAGGAGGCAGTCCTGGTAATTCCCTCTTCCATCCTCCGCCCGAACATCTCAATATTCTTCTTTCTGCGAAAAGTAACCAGAATACTGATACACAGGATCCAGAAGGTAGTGGTCTTGATCCCTCCCGCCGTGGAACCCGTGGAACCGCCGATGAACATAAGGCATGTCATCACAAATATGCCGCCCTCCGACATACTTGCCAGATCAACGGTATTAAAGCCCGCAGTTCGCACGCTGACCGATTGAAAGAGTGCCGCATTGATCTTCTCTCCCGCGGACAGGCCCGCATAAGCCGCCTGGTTCCACTCCAGCAGCGCCATCACCAGAGCTCCCACAATGACCAGACCCACACTGATAGCCAGAACCATTTTGCTGTGGAGGTTCAGCCTCCTGAACCGGAATTTCCGTGTCAGGAGATCGTGCCATACAAAGAATCCCAGACCGCCCACAAAGATCAGCAGCATGATCACCGCACACACATACCAGTTTCCAACCATACCGGTGAGAGATGAAAACTCACCCGTGGCACCTCCCATCAAATCAAAGCCTCCGTTACAGAAAGCGGAGATCGAATGAAACAGAGAAAAAAAGATTCCCTGACCGATCCCGAAGCGGGGAATAAAATCAACACACAGCAGGGCAGCGCCAATCCCCTCGATCAGCAATGTTCCCAGCGCAATGAACTTGGTCATACGCACAATACCGCCGATCTGCGGTGCAGAGATGGAATTCTGCATCAGGGAACGCTGACTCAGATGAATCTTCCTTTTTGTCAGCACCATCACCAGGATCGCTATGGTCATAAAGCCGATCCCGCCGATCTGGATAAGCCCCAGGATAACCAGCTGGCCAAACATCGTCCAGTGCGAGAAAGTGTCGAACCGCACAAGACCTGTCACACAGGTGGCCGATGTAGCGGTAAAGAAACAGTCGGTCCATCCGGTGGAGCCCGGCCCTTTTGTGGAGATCGGAAGCATCAGAAGCGCCGTACCGACCAATATAATGGTGAGATATCCGCCCAAGATCAGTTTCATGGGGGAAATTGCCTGCCACATATTATATTTATAAATAGATTTATTGCCGTTTATCTTCATTTTCTTAAATTCTTTCCATACTACAAGCTTTCTTTTATAACGACCCATATCCTGTAAAATACTCTATGACGGGCACCGATATCCGTCACATAACAGATACAGTATACCACCTTCCGGGAAACCTGACTACATCCTGTGGAAATTTTTCTGCCTGTGCGGCTGCAATCCACTCCCAAATGAGCAAAACACGGATGTGCAGGCAGATTCGCATAAGTGCAGATTTGTGAATGCGGGAGTCAGGTTGGATGCTCCTTGAAACGTCCAACCGCACAGGTGGAATTTTTTATACGCAATCGCCGGTCTTTGACCACACGACTTCACCCGGCATAAGCCAACCCCGCCGTAAACAGAGGTCATCCTGCACCGTCTTACCTGTTTACAGCGGGGTATTCTCTTGTAAGCTTTCTAACCTTTTCCGGTATACTTATCAGGATCACAGACCGGTCACGGCATGGATGCCATCCAACCGCCGACTGCCCTGCATAAAATCAATCGGCCAGTGCACTAATACTCCATAGCTTTCTCTTCGCCGTTCAGCACACGGAGAGCGCCCTGTGCCAGTGCCAGCAGTTCATCCTCCCCGGGATATACGGTGAAAGGCGCGATCCACTCCGCATGCTCCTTCAACGCGGACACGACATCAGCGCCATAAGCGATTCCTCCGGTGACAATGATCTGATCCACCCTGCCCTTCAGCACACATGCCATGGAACCGATATCCTTGGCAACCTGATAGATGAATGCCTGTTTTACCTCAGCAGCCTTCTCGTTGCCTTCCCCTGCCATCTTCGTCACTTCGCGCATGTCGTTGGTGTTGAGGTAAGCGTTAAAGCCGCCCTTGCCCACAAGTTTGCTGTAGACTTCCTTCTCGGTATACTTTCCGGAGAAGCACATCTTTACCAGCGCACCGCTGGGCACCGCTCCTGCCCTCTCAGGGGAGAAAGCGCCGTCTCCGTCCAACGCGTTAAAGACATCGATCACCTTGCCGTTCTCATGAGCACCCACGGAGACACCGCCGCCCATATGTACCACGATCAGCCGCAGACTCTCATAAGGCTTTCCTGCTTCTTTTGCATATCTCTTCGCCACTGCCTTCTGGTTCAGAGCATGGAAAATGCTGACGCGGGGAAGCTCCGGTACACCGGAATATCTGGCAACAGGTATCAGTTCATCCACAACCGTGGGATCCACGATATAGGAAGGCACTCCGATGGAGTCGGCGATCTCCTTAGCCAGAATACCACCCAGATTGGAAGCATGCTGTCCCTGTACTCCCACTTTCAGATCCGCCAGCAGAGCATCCGTAACAGCGTATGTGCCGCCGGGAATGGGCTTTAACATTCCGCCCCGTCCCACTACCACATCCAGACTCTTCAGATCAAAGTTCTTCGATTCCAGCAGGTCGGTAATGATCTTCCTGCGGAAATCCTTCTGGTCAACAATGGTCTCATAGCTGCCGATCTCCTCTGTGGAATGTCTCAGCGTCTCCTCAAATAATAATGTCTCATCCTCAAACACACCGATCTTGGTGGATGTAGAACCTGGGTTAATGATCAAACTTTTTACTGACATATTCTTCTCCTCTTCCAGTTCCGCATCCGCCCGAACAGTACCAATGTCAGCAGGATCTTTCCAGTCGTCCGGACATCCGTAAATGTTCATGTGCTATAACACATTGTACTGTTCAGGCAGATGTTTCTATTCAATTACCGCCTGTAGCAATCTGTTCTGTCTCCGCATCACAGGAATGCGAAACCTTCTTTTTCTTTTCTACTTTGTCTGTTATAACTGCTTCCGCAACGTCCATCGCAATCTCTACAACAGTTTCAATAACATCTTCCAGCATTGCATTTCCTTTCCGCTCTCGAAAAGCTCCCGCTTATCTCACTGTCCCTTCTTCATCTCCTCAGCCACAACCGCCGCCAGTGCGATAGAGTTCACCTTTGTCTCAAAGGTGTCGGAGCGGCTGGTGAGGATAACGGGAACCTTCGTACCGGTCAGGATACAGCCGTTTTTCAGCCCGGGCACCGTATGTACCAGACATTTATATACCAGATTTCCCGCATGAATGTCAGGGAACAGCAGAATGTCCGCATCACCCTGAATCTTTCTGTCGGTAGCTCCCTTATGCTTTGCCGCCTCGGGATCGATGGCCAGATCCAGGGAAAGAGGACCGTCCACGATACAGCCGGTCAGCTTACCCTCCTCACACATCTTCGTCAGTTCCGCCGCATCCACCGTCACAGGCATCTTGGGATTGACCACCTCCACAGCAGCCAGGGGCGCTACCTTGGGCACATCCACACCGCACGCTTTGCAGACAGGAAGTGTATTATTGATAATGCTCACCTTTTCCTCCAGTGAGGGATAAGTCATAAATGCCACATCCGCCAGGAACAGAAGCCTGTCAATACCGGGAACATCGAACACACACACATGGGACAGCGTTCCGCCGGTGCGGAGTCCCACTTCCTTATCCAGAACACTCTTCAGGAAATTCTTAGTATCGATCAGACCTTTCATGTACATATCGGCTCTGCCCTCGTGGGCAAGCTTTACCGCTTTCAGAGAAGCCTGGATCATATCCGGTTCATCAATGATCTCATACCCGTCAAGGTTCATATCGATGGAAGCGGCGATCTCCCTGATCTTCGCTTCATCGCCTACCAGGATCGCATCGGCGATCCCCCTTGCCTTCGCCTCCTTGATCGCCTCCAATACCGCGGAATCCTGTGCCACGGATACGGCCACTGTCTTCTTTCCGCATTCCCTGACCTTGCTGATAATTTCGTCAAATCCCTTGTTCATCTTAAACAACCCGCCTTTCCGGTAATCTTAACCAGAAGAACCTTCCCCAAAAGGTTCCTCTGCATCAGTACTTTAATCGTTAAAATAATAACACAGGCGGCAGTAAAATGCAATGTTACTTTTCATTTCAAGTGAGATTTTTAACGCCATCGACAGCTACCTTCTCCGCCGTTTCCCGATCCCCTTCACTGCCAGCACTGTGATCAGCGCCAACACCGCCGCTCCTGCTGCGGCAGGAAGGATCCATATGCTGCCGCCTGCCGTCTCCGTGAGACGGAAGGTTCCGGGATTCTCCATGGCAAATTCCACATAGCTCCCCATCACTTCGGCGGGAACCTGCCGATAGCTGCCATTTTCATACAGCTCCACTGTGGTGTTCTCCGGGTCCTCACAGACTGCCCGCACCGTCATGGAACCGGTGAAGTCTCCGGTCTCCCCCGTGCCTTCCACGGTGACCGACATGCCCTCTTGCATCTCTCTCAGCACAAGCTGCATCTCCGGTAAAAACTCTCCCTGTACCAGAACGCGTGTTTTCCCCTCTTCATTACATTCCGCACTTGCCAGAGAAGATACCCAGTTCTCATATTGAGACTCCAACACACGATAGCCGGTGCCACGGGAAAAAACAAACTCCGGCCAGAATCCGTAGCAGCCCTCTTTCTCTGGCACCGCAGGGATCGCCGCAGGATCGATGGCTTCCCCGTAACGGCACTGCAAGGAAGCCAGTTCTCTCCCGTCCGCCTGAAAGCTGACGGTAAACTCCGAAAATGCCGCCGGCATTCCCTCGCTGCTGCAGAATTCTTCATAGGAAAGCGGTGTTGCCCCGCCCTCATAACCGATGGCATCGACTCCCGGCACATTTCCCCGCACATAGTAATTACCGGAAAGAATTCCCTCTTTCTGGAGCTGACCTGCAATGGAACCGCTGTACTCCCCTTCAGCCTCCACGAAGGGATATGCGTAACTGTAGAAAATATCACATCCTTTTCCCGCAATGCCTCCCACATAATTTCTGCCTGAAAGCTGCCCCATGGCATAACAGCTTCTGACACAATAACCGGAGGAGCCGGCAATACCACCCACATAGCTTCCTCCGGTACTGCTGACCGCACCGTAGGATTCACAGGAGATCACCGCCCCAAATTCCGCTCTTCCTACCACGCCACCCACATAATCCTTCTTGCTGACCACATCTCCGAAATTACGGCTCTCCCGGATCACGGCCTTCACCGTCTGTTCAATGTGAAAGCTCTCCATACCGCTGACCTCGATATCCTCCTCGGGATCAAAATCATACTCCGTGGCCACCTGGCCCACAATGCCGCCCACGCTGTTGTCCGCCTCCACAAGTCCTCTGTTGGTACAAAGTGTTACCTTACCCTGCTGAAAAGCGGAAGTGTCATAGTAAGCCGTCTGCACCTCCTCAGAGTCTCCAAGTTCCTCCCCCGGCGCTTCATCAGAAGTGTCCGCCACTGTGATACCCTCGTAGCGGAACAGGTCATCCCGCAATCCCTGTATGGTCCGTCGTAAAACCCTGCACTGGCCGATCACTGCATCCACATCGGCGCTGATCTGATCCGCGCCCTGCTGCAACACGTATGAGAGCTGCTGCAAATGGTTTCCCGCCGCCTCCAGTTCCGCATTGAAAGTACTCAGACTGTTCGTGATGGTTTCACTTCTGTCAGCGGTGGCCGCAGTGATATTATTGACATGGGAACCCGCGCTGTCTCCGAATCTCCGCAGGGCCGCCCGATAACTTTCCGTGTTGTCCGGAAGCTGTATGGTCAGATTTCCGTCAGTTATATTCCCGCTGCCGGTATTCCCG
>CAMWWF010000034.1 GCA_947177885.1 uncultured Lachnospiraceae bacterium | reverse complement strand
CCTATGACCCTCTGCTTGTAAGGCAGATGCTCTCCCAGCTGAGCTAAACTTCCATCTCATCGGTTGACAGTCATTACAACCACAACCGACTTGTTTAGTATACTATGGACAAGTACATTTGTCAACTGTTTTTTTGAGAATATTTCCCTGTAACAGTCCGGACAGTCTCCCTGACAAAGTCAAAAATGTATCTTCACACCATTTTGCAATACTCTTTCACTTCATGACAACAGATCCCGGAACCGCGTTAAAGCAAAACGGCAGCACTGCTCTCATGTAAATCCTACATCCGCTCCGGTGCGGCAAATCCCAGCACATCTATGCAGGTTTCCAGCACATCGCGCGTCAGCATGAGCAGTGCGATGAGACCGGCGCGCCTTGTCTCATCTTCCTCGCCCAGAATCTTCGTCTCATGATAAAAGTGGTTAAATGCATTTGCAAGATCATAAATATATGCACACACCCTATGAGGCGCGATCTCCTCCGCAGCGCTCTGCATCATCGCATTAAATTTGGTCAGCTCCATCATCAGCGCCTTCTCCGAGTCGTTTCCTGCCTCCTGAAGCACAGCCTTCTCCGTATCGCCTCCCTGCTCCCTGTACTTACTCAGGATAGACTTGATACGCACAATGGTATAGAGAATGTAAGGTCCCGTATCTCCCTCAAAAGAGGTAAAACGGTCGATGTCAAACACATAGTCCTTGGATGCCTGATTGGACAGATCGCCATATTTTAAAGCCGCGACCGCAACAACATCCGCCACCTTTCCTGCTTCCTCATCCGACATTTCACGGCCTTCCTTAATTTTGCGAAACATTTCTTCCTTTGTGTCGCGGATCAGATTCTCCAGACGCATCACACCGCCGTCCCTGGTCTTGAAAGGCTTTCCGTCACTTCCGTTCATGGTGCCGAAACCTACAAACTTCAATTCTGTCTCTGGAGTCACCAGCTTCGTCTTCCTGGCACAGCGGAACACCTGCTCGAAATACAGATCCTGCCGCTTGTCCACCACATAAATGATCTTATCGGGCTGATACAGTCTCATACGCTCCATAATAGTGGCCAGATCCGTTGTATTGTAGAGAGAAGCTCCATCCGATTTCAGTATCATGCAGGGCGGTATCTCCTTCGTATCCGTATCTTCCTTTACGTCCACCACCAGGGCCCCCTCACTGATGTAGGCATATCCGTTATCCTTCATGTAAGCGACCAGCTCCGGTATCAGTTCATGAACATCGCTCTCCCCCTTCCAAAGGTCAAACTCCACATTCAGGCTGCCGTAATTTTTCTTCAGATCCGCCACGGATACATCCATCATATGCCTCCAGAGGGCACGATACCCCCTGTTTCCGTTCTGCAGCTTGAAAGTCGCCTCCATGGCACGGGCCTTGTATGCAGGATCTTCCTTGGACTTCGCGCTGGCGGAAGGATAAATTTCCTCCAGCTCCGAAATGGTAAAGGGAGCTTCCGTGGGATATTCTCCCTGATAGTTTTCGTCAAAGTACACCGACTCAGGATTTCGCTCCTGAAGTCCGGTGATGATCAGTCCCATCTGCAATCCCCAGTCGCCCAGATGCACATCTCCGATCACTTCATTTCCCACATAGCGGCAGATCCTCTTCACGCTCTCACCGATAACCGCAGAGCGGATATGTCCCACATGAAGGGGCTTCGCCACATTTGCCCCGCCATAGTCAATAATGATCTTCTCAGGTTTTTCAGCGGTCTCCAATCCAAACTTTTCCGCCAACACCATTCCTTTTACATACTCCAGGAGAAAGCCTTCTGAAATCTTCAGGTTCAGGAAGCCGGGCGCCACTGCTGCCGCCTCTTTGAACACCTTGCTGTCAGCCAGCTTCTCCGCCACTTCACCGGCGATCATGACCGGCGCCTTGTGATACTGCTTTGCCCCCGCCATAGCTCCATTACACTGGTACTCACACAGATCCGGACGATTTGATACCGTAACCTTTCCAAGAGCCGCGTCATAGCCTGCCGCCTCAAAGGCCTGCCCTATTTCTTCCGATAATAAATCCAGTAATTTTTTCATTCTGATTACCATGCCTTTCTATGACCTGTAAATTCTCTTATCGTAATCCCTATACTCCGTTCTTCACATTTTATTACTATACCTCAAATTCCCGCATCGCGCAAGGAGTAACCGCAGCCGCAGTAATTTTGCCGGTACAGTCCGTACTCCGAAGACAATTCAACGGACCTCCGATAACCATTCTTTTTCTTAAAGTCAGACGGCAGCCAGGGAACCCCGTACTCTGCGGACAGCGCCATACCGATCTCATTCAGTTTCCGGGCATCTTTCAACGGGCTGATGGTAAGGGTGGTACAGAAGAAATCAGCTCCGGCTTCCCTGGCCCGCCCTGCCGTCTCCCGAAGCCGCAGGTCAAAACAGCGAAAACATCTCTCTCCGCCTTCCGGACAATCCTCATATCCTCTTGCCGCCTCATAAAATCTGTGAGGTTCATAGTCTCCTTCCACGACCTCTATGGGATAACCTCTGCGCGTTCCCGCCTCCATCTCCGCATTATATGTATGGATCAGGCGTTTCTGTTCCTCCACCCTCTTGCGGTACTCCTCCGCAGCGGAAATATTCGGATTGTAGTAAAAAACCGTTATGTAAAAGTAACAACACAGATACTCCAATACATAGCTGCTGCAGGGTGCGCAACAGCTGTGGAGGAACAGATTCTTCGCCTCCCCTGTGCCCTGAGAGGCCGTCTCCGGATCCGCCTTCCCGGCTGTTTCATCCATCATCCGCCTGTCCGCCTGCAGCTTCTCCAATATTTTATCCAGTTCCTTCTGGTAATTTACCGCCTTCATTCCTCTTATCCGCCTCCTTTTATACATCTATACAGGAATCTCCAGACATAACGGTTCAGACAGGTCACTGAACCGTTACCGGATACTATCTGACAGGATTCCGAGAGCTCATCACCTTTATCTTCTGCCATTTTTGAGTTCTTGTCAAGCTGTAAGTTCAGGCTGCTGAAGTCCCGGCTCAGGCACAAAAGGATGCTGTCTGCTCCATTAAAAAGGAGCTGTCGGAAAATGATGCAATATACTCCATATATTGTTTGAAACGTTTATACGAACAACAATATATTGCGGACAAATTGCATTTTCCGACAGCCCCTCTTGGCGCGAACATCCTCACTCTATTGTCCGATCGCTTCCTCGTAGCGCTTCTGCGCTTTGCGCCAGTTGATCAGCTGAAACCAACCGTCCACGTAATCGGCTCTTCTGTTCTGATACTGTAAATAATAGGCATGTTCCCACACATCGATCAGGAACAGGGGGATCAGTTTGTTCAGATCGGGCACATCCTGATTCGCTGTCTGCACAATGGATAATTTTCCGTCACTGTCTGTCACAAGCCAGGCCCATCCGGAACCGAACTTTCCCACAGCCGCCTGTTTCATCTGCTCCTTCCACTGCTGTCGGGAACCGAAATCCCTTTCAATGGCTTCCAGAAGCATGCCGGAAGGCTCCTGTCCCACAGGACTTTTCATGGAATCAAAGTACAATTCATGATTGTAAACCCCGCCTCCGTTATTGCGTACCGCCGTCTGTATCGCTGCGGGCAGCCTGTCGATCTGACGCAGCAGATCCGATAAGCCCAGCTTCTGCAGCTCCGGATAATCCGACAGCGCCGCATTGAGATTGTCCACATAAGTCTTATAATGCTTATCATGGTGGAAATGCAATGTCTCCTGATCCAGCACGGGAACCAGCGCATCATATTCATAGGGCAGAGGTTTTGCTACAAAAGGGTATGTTTCTTCTTTCATAATCTGATTTCTCCCAATAAAAAAGAAAAGTTTACATGTCGAGGATATTGTATGCAGACTTTTCCTTTTTATGCAGATTGTACCACCTTTTTGACCGCCGCATGTTGCGGGGCAGAGACCCGGTTCGCTCATACCATGATCACAGGACAGTCATGACAATACTTCCCTGATCGCCGCCATCAATTCGTCATAAGTCTCGTAAGCGGGCAGTTCCGGATTGTCCGCCTTGATCTTGTCGGTACTCTTGAACAGGAATCCTGCCTTACCGGCTTTTATCATGCCAAGGTCATTGTAGCTGTCGCCGCTGGCAATGGTCTCATAACCGATGGACTGCAGCGCCTTCACGGTAGTCAGTTTGGAATTCTCTATGCGCATCTTAAAGCCCGTGATCTCTCCGTCATCCGCCACCTCCAGGGAATTACAGAAAATAGTGGGCCAGCCCAGCTTTTTCATCAAAGGGGTGGCGAACTGGGTGAATGTGTCGCTGATAATGATCACCTGCGTCATAGACCGCAGCTCATCCAGAAATTCCTTCGCTCCGGGGATGGGATCGATCTTCGCGATAGTATCCTGGATCTCCTTCAATCCCAGCCCATGCTCCTTTAAAATGCCGATGCGCCATTTCATCAGTTTATCATAATCAGGCTCGTCGCGGGTAGTCCGCTTCAATTCCGGGATACCGCTGGCCTCCGCAAATGCAATCCATATCTCAGGCACCAATACGCCTTCCAGATCCAAACATACAATATTCATTCTTTTCGATATTCCTTTCCTGTTTTCCTTTTCTCTGACCGTTTTCACACGCCATTTGCCGGCGTTCGCCTTATGAGACTACCCCCGACGCTCCAGCGCCGAAGCAATATCCTCCTTCATGGCGATCACCGCCGCCCTGGAAGCATCCGCATAATTCTGCTCCCCGTACTGCGCGTACTGCTCCTGCCGGTATGCCGCAATGATGCCTCTGGAAGAGTTCACAATAGCGCCCAGACCGTCCTCATTGAAGAAATGTACCAGATCCTCGCCCTTGCCTCCCTGCGCGCCATAGCCGGGCACAAGGATAAAGCTCCCGGGCATGACCTTTCTCATGATCCGGCCCTGTTCGGGATAAGTAGCGCCTATGACAGCTCCCACATAGCTGTAATCGCCCTCTTCGGGCATACAGTCCGCGCTCCACGCTGCCACCTGCCCGCCCACATGCTCATAGAGCGGCTTTCCGTCGATGAGCCTGTCCTGAAATTCTCCGCTGCTGGGATTTGATGTTTTGACCAGCACAAAGATTCCCTTCTTCTCCTCCGCACATACCTTCATAAAAGGCTTCACACCGTCCGAGCCAAGGTAAGGATTCACAGTGATAAAATCTTCGTCAAAGCTGTAATATGACCTGCTTCCCACCTGAACCTTTCCCAAATGTCCCGCTGCGTAAGCCTCGGCGGTGGAACCGATATCCCCCCTCTTGACATCACCGATCACTATCAGCCCTTTCTCCTTACAATAATCCACCGTCCTCTTAAATACCACTAAACCGGGGATCCCAAACTGCTCATACATGGCGATCTGGGGCTTTACTGCCGGGATCAGGTCGCAGACCGCGTCTATGATCCCCTTATTATACTGCCATACCGCCTCCGCAGCTCCCTCCAGGGTCTCACCGTACTCCGCGAAATTCGCCGCCTTGATGTACTCAGGCACGAACTGCATCATGGGATCCAGTCCCACCACGATGGGGGCATTGGTCCTCTTAATATTGGCTATCAGTCTGTTGATCATATTCTCCTCCGTTCCGAAGCGTTCCATTACTGTTCTTCAACGGTCTGCGACGCTTCCGCGCAAACCGCATCCCACTCATCTTCTTCCCTGTGAGCTTCAGACCGTGCGGTCAAAAAGCCGTACCCGGTCAACATACTTTTTGATGTTGGAGACATTGACATATTTTTCATGTCTCTCCCCATCCACCACTACCAGCGTGGGCGCCTGCATAACATGGTATCGCACTGCCAGCTCCATATTTTCCTCCGCGTCCACACACACATAATTTACATCCCGCAAAAGCTCTTTTGCAATCTTACAGTTGGGACAGGTTCCGGTGGTAAAGAGATACCTGATATTCCTCGGCTCCTCCACACTGACTTCCACATCCTCCCCGTAATGGGAAAGGATCACGACACTTCGGGTCGGACGCTTCAGCACGGATCTCTCCGCATCATACTCCGTGCGGTTCGCATACTCCTGTAATTTGCCGTCATTCCAGTTCTGAACCGGGCGATAGTAGCCTGTAATACGACTGTACACTTCCGTCCCTGCACCACAGTGGGGGCAGGTTGACGGTGACCACTCCCACGCTTCCGGTGCTCTCCCCGGAACCGAAAAATCCGCCCGTCTTCTTTCTCAGTTCCCTCAGAGCCAGCCTCAGACGGCAGCACATACTGCGGACATCTGAGGGTTCCATGTCAGAATGGATATAATTTGAAAAATAAGGGGTGCCGTACTTTGAGGTCATCTCGAACAGCAACCGGTTATTTTCCGTGTCAGACCAGTCGAAATCCCTTGTAATGGAATAAGTGGGAATGGGATACTGGAACCCTCTTCCATTGGAGTCGCCCTCGATCATGGTCTCAATAAACGCCTTGTTGACCATGTCCATTTCCCTCTTACAATCCTTATATTTAAAAGCCAGCAGATCGATGATATCATTGGTATAGCTTTTCTGAGTGGCGGTGAATGCCTTCATGATCACATCATTGATCTTGGTCAGCGTAAACTCCGCCTTTTCCCCATCCCTTTTGATCACCTGCATGAATTAGGATCTCCCTGTTATGATAAAGTGCATTAGTATAAATCTATCATCCCTTAGGGTGAAAGTCAATGTATACATACAAGATATAGTGTCACCGGGTAGACAGAAATTCCAGTTCCCTCCTTGCCTGTTCATCATCGGGATAATTTTTCATATAATTCGTCAAAAGCGCATACGCCTGCTCATACTGCCCCAGATATTCATATGCCACGATCTCGTTAAAGGCGAGGGATTGCAGTATCGGATTATCCTCCAGCTGCATGCCTGCCTGAAACGCGTCGAGGGCATTCTGGTACTCTCCCTTTTTCAGCTCGCACAGGCCCAGCTGATTATAGATCTCCGCGTTGCCGTCATACTTTGCCAGATAGCTGTTATAAACATTGGAAGCATAATTGTAATCGCCTGTGGCTTCGTAGGCGCGTCCCAGATAGAGATAACTGTCAATACCGCCTTTATCCTTCGCCTCTTCCAGAGCCAGATATGCCTTTTGATATTCTCCGAGACAATAATAGATCCTTCCCGTGATATAGGTGTCCATGGACTTATCTCCGGAATCCAGCGCCGCCTGCAGATACGCCTGCCCCGTCTCCTTGTAGCCGAAATTTTCCAGTACCTCATAGATTTTGATCAGACGCTCATAATTCCTGGGATCCATCTCTATCACCCTGTCAAAATCCGCTTTCGCCCCCTCGAAATCAGAAAGGCTCAGACGCACATTTCCCCGCAGGAAATAGGCCTCTTTCTCATTACCCCGCAGGTCGAGAATGGCATTGTACCTGTCCTCCGCCTCCCGGAACATACCGCTCTTCACATAAGCTGCCGCCATATAATAATTCAGATCAAAATCAATATTTTCCACCAGTCCGCTGCCGGAGGACAGAGCCTGCTGAAAGCAGGTGACCGCCTGTTCATAATCGGTCAGCCCCATATATGCAATCCCTCTTCCCCGGTTTACCAGCCTGATGTTTGCGCCGCTGCTCTCCGCCTCATCAAACTGTGTCAGAGCGCTCTCATAATCAAGCGCCTGCACCGACGCCATGGCATTTTGCAGCGCTTCATTCTTCTCACCGCATGCGGTCAATGTAACAGTCAGTATGACACATGCCGCCGCACCTATCCGCTTTTTTCCCAATGTATTTCTTTTCACTGATAACCATACCTTCCTATGACCGGTTCTTCACCATCAACAAAAAACGCGCTCACAAAACCCCTTTCCCGGCAAATGCCGTTCGTCGGAATGCCCTGCTGTCCGATCCCTCCGATCCCGCCTGTCGTCCAACTGCGAAGTGAAATGGGGACAACTGGTCGCATCAATGGCGATCTCACTCCTGCAGAACGGACACTTCTTCCTGCAGCAGCTTTCCCGCGGCGGAACGTGTCCACGCTTTTAATAGTAACACAAGAAATTGTCCTTCACAAGAGTGCTTGCCCACTTTTCAAAATTGGTTTATACTTAATATTACTGTTCACTCCGTTCGCGGCAGCAGATGCATGCGAAACGCAAAGAGAATGCATTCCGATGCACCACCATAAACAGAAAGCAAGGCAATAAAGAACTGCCTGGGAGTTTAGTTGATGCACACAACCTGCATAGAACATGCAGGTTGGCGCACAGCTGTCTCGCAAAACCATAAAGCAATATGGTTTTGACTTCGCGGTGCAGGAATGGCATAGGAACCTTTACAGTAAAAAGTCAAACAGAAAGGTACAAATATCACATGATAAAACAGGAAATATCAGAGATCAAGAAATTACTCACCCAGCGGAACTGCTCCATCACCAGGATCTGCGGCTGCTATGTGGATGGCGAGAAAAATAAGAAGACCGAATTCAAGCAGGCCTTTCTGGCGCTGCCTGAGGAGGAAATGTTTAAATACTTCGAGATCCTGCGAAAGACGCTCTCTGGCACTCCGGGCAAAAATCTGCTGACATTGGAGTTTCCTCTGGCAAGCGAGGAGGAGGGCGGCACACAGGAATTTCTGCTGCGCCTCCGGGACAGCAAGCTGAAAGACGACGCTCTTTTGGAGGAATTTTATGACAAGATCATCTCGGCCTATGAATATGTGGGAAACTATCTGATCCTGGTGGTACATGACGCCTATGATGTCCCCGGAAAGGCTTCCGACGGGATGGAGATGGAGGATGCCTCTGACGAAGTATATGAATATATTCTCTCCTGCATCTGTCCCGTGGAACTTTCCAAGCCGGGACTCAGCTATAACGCGGTGGAAAACACCTTCCAGAACAGAATCCGGGACTGGGTGGTGAGTCTTCCCGAGACAGGCTTTCTGTTCCCCGCTTTTAACGACAGATCCTCCGATATTCACAGCACACTGTATTACAGCAAGGACGCGGAAGATCTGAAGGACGGCCTGGCAGAACAGCTGCTTGGCTGCCCCCTGCCGCTGACCGCAGGCAGCCAGAAGGAGACCTTTCAGGTATTGATCGAGGAAACCCTGGGAGAGACCTGTGATATTGAGATTGTGAAAAATATTCACGACACCCTCAACGAGATGGTGGAAGAGCACAAGGAAGAGCCCGCGCCGCTGATGCTGGACAAAAACGAAGTCAAAACAATCCTTGCCAGCAGCGGCGTCGCCAATGACAAACTGGAAGAATTCGACCGCCGATACGATGAAACTGCCGGGGAACAGACCTCTCTCCTGGCGGGCAATGTCATGAACGCCCGAACCTTTGAGATCAAAACCCCTGATGTGGTGGTCAAAGTAAGCCCTGACCGCACCGACCTGATCGAGACGCGCAATATCAATGGCCGCGACTGCCTGGTCATCGCACTGGACGGAAATGTGGTGGTCAACGGCATCAATGTGCGGGCCGTTCCCGGATCCGAAGAGGAGGACGGTTAAGCCAGTCGTATCCTCCGGCCCAATTTCCGTGAACACAGATCATGGGGCTTCCGCGCCAGGTTCTTTTCTCAACGCGACAGCCCCATGTAACATGACATACAGATCTTCAGTATTCTTTTCCCATGCTTCTTTCCGCAAGCCGCAGCACCGAAATGACCGGCACGATCAGTATCCCGCAGAAAAAGTTGCTGATGCCATGGATACAGTCATACGGCCACCCCGCGACGATCCAGGTGATCATCCCTTTAAAACTCAGTCCATACAGCAATGCCTGCGCAGGTGCATACAGGGTTCCGAACAGAAAGCCATGGGCCGCGCACACCGACATATATACAACAGGGCGCGCTTTCTCAGGAATCTTCTTCGGCAGGAGCATGACCGCCCCCCATAAAACCGTCCACAGATACAGATAGGGAATCCACCATGTGGCAAACCCACAGAATATACCGTTCAAAATGACATATGTGTATATCGGATACAATGCCTTCTTTCTGTAGACAACGGTAAACGCCACCGTAAAGACGCCAAGCAGATGGACATTGGGAAATAACTCCATTACGAGCTTGGAAGCGTACATGACAGCTCCCAGCATTCCGAATACGGCGATCTCTCTGATCGTGAGCTTCATATCTACCCCCATTATGCCTTTGGCGGCACAATCCTTTCCGCGCCAGCCTCCAGATCCGGATGAGAAATGCCCTGTTTTCGGTCATCTCTCAGTGTGAGACCTGGAATCTCTCCGCGAGACAGCCCCTGTTACTCCACTTTAAAGGAGTAACGGTCTCCCTCTGTGATCGCTGTGTCGCTGACACCGGTAGGCGCGTATTCGTCGTTGACATAAAAAGCCCAGTACACACCGTCCTTGTCATAATCAGCCGTTATTCCGTTGACTGTCTTTACATATAGTCCGTATTCACTTTCCTCCCCGGCGATCAGTTCCAGTTCTTCCAGGGCGTCTCCCACCGTTTCCCTGTCCGTATGGATCTCAAAGAGTGTCTCACCGCCCTCCTGATCCACTACGGAAAACAGA
Source organism: uncultured Lachnospiraceae bacterium (assembly GCA_947177885.1). Next base: position 3,579 of record CAMWWF010000034.1, on the reverse strand, counting down.
AAAACAGTACTGCCCTCTCCCAGCTGCGTAAGCTCCGCCTGGCCGCTGCCGTCCGTCTGAGCGCCCGCGCTGCCTGCATCTCCTGCCGCTGTGGAGGAATTTCCACTGTCTCCGTTGCCTGTGCTGCCATTACATCCGGTAGTAAGCAGTGCCATAGCCACAATAAGCACCATACAAAGGATGAACGACGAGAACTTCCTGCTACATTTCTTTTGCATATTTCTTTCTCCTTTGACGTTATTTCCCCAAAAAGACCGGCGCTCGCGGTCAGAGCCAGCGGGGACGGACAGTCCGGATATTTCGACTTGGCACTCCACGAACCGGCCTTCTCAGATTTCCTCCAATGGCTTTTCCCTGAATTGTGGCTTCAGGTCAGGTCAGCGGCATTTCTCATGTGCCTTACGGCGACGGGCTCGTACAGGATTTGCACCTGTTTCCCCGGACAATCCGTTTCCTATCATACTATCTCCCGGCAATTCCGTCAATAGGATCTGATCCCGGCCGCGACACATTCCGTAATCCGGTATGCGCTCACAAAGAAAGCCAGAAACCACAGCAGCAGCAGCTTTTTGCTGTATGTTCCATATACAAACCTCATGTACAGGGCGTCCGCCGTCTCGGCTCCATTCTCCCACAGAGCTCTGTGCTCATCACATCCGCCCTCCTGATCAAATGTGACAACAATCCCCTCCCGGTCGGGAAAACACAGGGTCAGCTGATACTGTCTGTCCGTCCGCACCCATGTTTCAAATGCAAACTCACAATAAAACTGCTCTCTGGTATCATCCTCTCTGACCGTGTAAGTTTTTTCCGATAATATCTTCCCGCTCTCATCCCGCAGAATACCTGTCACAGCCCTGCCGTTCATACCCTCCTTCTCTCCTTTCGCCGCCGCATTCAGATTGATCTCGATACTTTTCATATAAGCATTTCGCGGCACGAAAAATTCGTCGAACCGGGTACCCGGCGCTATCTCTCTGTCCCCATGTTCCGGCGCGTCACTGGCGCTGACATCGTAAACTATATAACACAGATACCTTGGCAGAATCCGGTAGACACCCCAGGCGCCCAGAATTCCCACTGCCAGAGAAATCAAAGATATTCCCAGTATTTTCTTTATATGCTTTCCCCTCTCCGTCTTCATGGCAATCTCCCTTTCCGCGCCGTCCTGTGCTCATAAACTGTTTTCGCGCATTGCACAGAGTTCTCCCCGCTATTGGTGATCTCTGCTTCCGATCCTGTAGATCTCCAGCTGTCTCTCTTCGATCGTACAGGATATTGCGTACTCCATCTCATACCCGTTTCGTTCCAGCATTTCCCGCATTCCATCCGTCCCCAGCTGTATCTGGACATAATTGATGATATACCACATCTGCCGCTCCTGCCCCTGTTCCAGAACTGTCCGCAATAATTCACCGCCGTCCTCTCCCGCCAGGTCCTTCACCATGACAAATTCCACCTGCGGCATGTATACCCCATAAATCTTCTTTGACTCCTCCGGATCATCCAGGAAAATACAGGCTCCTTCCTCCACGTTCTCATCCAGAAATTCCACCAGCTGTTCCGCCGTGCTCGTCATCATTTCGCTCTGTCGGATGGTCTCCACAGAAAAAAACAGCTCCACACTCAGCAGCAGCAAAAGAAGAACCTGAAAGACACAGGAACTCCTTCCCATATATTCCCCCGCCATGATGGCCGTGGAAAGGGACAACATTCCCCATACCACATACAGATACCGGGCATTCCAGATGGGAACGATCCACACGGAAATCAGGGCCGCCCCGACCATCGTCCCCGCGAATACGGCAAAACAAATCAGTGCATCCCACTTTCTCCTGATGACGGCCGTCAATACCAGTGCCGCAGCCACCACGCAAAAAACCAGCCCTATCCCTGTCAGAGAAGATTCCATGACCTCGGCAGGTGCCATGATCCATTCTTCCCAATCCAACGCTTCGATCCAGTAACCATCCGCCACCTGTTGTGTCTGCGTGACCACAACGCTCATCCACGGCAGGTATCCGACCGTCGCAAGCAGTCCTCCCAGAAGTACCTTTCCCACGCGTCTCCGATCTGTGATCAAAACCGCCGAAAACAGAATTCCCCAGGCTACAAACACGGCAAGCGCGGCATAATAGTGCGTGTACATAGCCGCCAGTGTAAACAGCACCGCAGAGATAAAGCGACGCTTCCCGCCCTCCTCATACCATGCCAGCAGCCCTAATGCCGCAGCCGTCACGAAGAACGCTCCCCAGGAATACATCCGAATGGAGACGGATCGTATGATCGTACTGTAAGCAGCGCCAAACCACAAAATATAAAAGGTCGCCACCCTGGGGTTCCAACGCTTTCTGATCCGGGTCGCGCCAAGCCAGAACAGATTGAAATATGCGCCGCAGGCCGTGATCAGCCTATATTTGACAATACTCTCTCCGCCTATGAGGGAAAACAGCTTCAAAAGCAAATAGTAAAGCGGCGGATGGACATCCGCCGCAGTTCCCCGCACCAGGCCGCCGACCGTTTTTCTTGCCAGATCAATGGAATATCCCTCGTCGTAATACAGACTCTTACTCCGGATCGGTACGGAGATACAGAGACAGACAATCCCCGCTAAAATATAGGGGATCGCGGCCGCGATCTGACTCCCTTTAACGTGTTGATACCATATATTATTCTCTTTCCCGTCTGGTTTACCGTTCATTGCACCGCCATACCCTTTCCGTACCGTCCTTCCGCCTGACCTTAAGCTTTTCCTATATAAATTTCCATAAACAAACCGTATTATATCACACTTTCCCGGATCCGTATAGCCGCTGATCCATAAACATTTGTACCGGCACCCGGCCAACAGGCAAGCCGCTCCCCGACCACACATTACATCGGAATCACATGGCAGCCCGTTACTCGTAGTCACCGCTCCACTCTATATTCTCACCGTCGCCGGTATCGTCCGGTGCAGGTTCCGGTTCCGGTGCGGGCTCGGGCTCCGGTGCAGGTTCCGGTTCCGGTGCGGGCTCGGGCTCCGGTGCAGGTGCGGATCCCTCGTCACGATCATCATCATCATCATCATCGTTGCTGCTATTATCCTGATTGCCGGGAGCGGAAGCTGCCGGCTGTGTCGCCCCGGGTGTGGTGGGACGGGTCACTGCAGGTGTGGAAGTCTGGGGCCGCGCCGCCGTGACCTCATCCACCGAAAGGCTGCCGCCGTCCCTGCTCAGTGCCGCCAGCTCCGCCGCCTGTTCCCCGGCACGGGTCTCTGCAAGTCGGGCCGCCAGCGCCTGCCATTCTTCCGAGGGCTGCGCAATCGGGTCGGCTGCCACCAGTTCCTCCACTGTTCCCGCATGATTCCAGCGCACTCCGTCATACCATTCCAGATCTCCATCGCGCACACGCAGCATCAGGTCATCTCCCACTCCGCCTTCATTCATATTCCCTGCAGGCGCCTCCGTTCCCAGAGGAGCAGAAACCGCCGCTTCCCCGGAAGCCATCGCTTTATCATACATCCTGCATGCCGGTACTCCCCCCGCGATCCCCGCCGAAAATACAACGATTCCGCCGGCCACTTTCAATATAATGCCA
>CAMWWF010000033.1 GCA_947177885.1 uncultured Lachnospiraceae bacterium | reverse complement strand
CCTTCGCCCGGCGCATCACGATGGGCAGCGCCTCCGTCTCCCTGTAAGATTCCGCAATCAGTCTGGCTCTGGCTGACTCGATCTCAGGCATCTTGGCATACAGATGCGCTACCAGTTTGGGTATTCTGTCTGTTTTGGGGATTTCAAGAGTGTAATACTTCTCCATAATGGCTCCTTTCGTGGTTCGATTATTCTTTATTCCTATCTCTGTTTCTTTCCCTGTCCTGATTTCTGCTTCTTTCTCTGTCATGATCTCTATTTCTTTCTCTGTTCTGATCCCTGTTGCTTTCTCTGTCCTGATTTCTGCTTCTTTCTCTGTTTGGATCCCTGCTTCTCCCTTACATTTCCATCCATGTTCTATATCATTCTGTATCTTCTGCTCTTATATTCTTTGTTATTATATTTCTCGAGAAAGTGTTACCCGGCACATGCATTGAACCTTTTCTTACGTAACAGTTCAGACAGGTCACTGAAATGTTACAATGATGCACACTGCGCTCGCAGGTCTCGCAAAATTACAAAGAAACGCAATTTTGACTTCCCGGGAGAGGCTGCCTGAACTGCTGCTTTCTTACAATATACAGCGCCTGCAGATGCTGATCAGCCATAGACAATCTCTAATTCCATGAGTGAAACTCTGCATGATAATCTGTTAAATCTGTTATTTCTCCCTCACGGATTCCCCTGACCAGCGCTTCTGCCTCTTCTTCATCCCGGCAATGCAGACAAACCCCTCTCTTGCTGCCTGCTTCTTTAAAATTAACATGATGTTTTTTCGTTACGGGATTTCTGGAATGAAACAGCCTTTCCACATGCATTTTTACATTTTCGCCATTTACCTTTACGCTGACTTCCGGCATATTTTCCTCCGTTAAGACAATATATCTTCCCGCGACCTGCATTTATCAGAATTTTCAGCCGTTTTCCCGCCAGCTGTATACACATTTGATCAATGCGCATTCCCGTATGTCTTATAAATCTGTGCAGGCCCCGACAGCTTCCGACAACCTGTCAAATCAAAGCCGACAGCCTGAACGGTTCACAGATCGATTTCCGTCTTCTGTAAACTCATATATTCAGTATATTCCTCCCTATCCCATATGTCAACAAAACCACGAGTTATTTTATTAATTTTTTGTGGTTTTATTTTGGGTTTTGTTGGTTTTTCTGTGAGGTATGGTTTGAGTTTTGTTGGTTTTCTTTCCCGATCATTCGTATGCCGACTGCGGGCCATCCTTCTTGACCGGCAGAATCCCTGTCATATAAGCTGCCTCTACGACCTGCGGCGTAAAATTATTATTCTTAAACCATTCTCGTAAGAGATTCAGATAAACAGTCTGCGCGTCGGCCTCTTCCTTTGCCTCACGGATCGGCGAATCCCATTTTTCAACATTTGTCAATAAGAAAGACAAACTGCTTGCCTGTTTTCTCCACACACCTGATCAGACAGTCCGTAAGACAGCTTTCCGTTCTGAGTTCCTCACACCCTTGCCCTTCACGCGGACTTAGAGTATAATAAAACCATATTTAAAACAGCAGACACACCATAATGGCAAAACAGCGCCAGGGAGGGATTTTCATGCTGACGATCCGACACGCGGAACCGGGTGACAGAAGCTTCTGGTTCACTTTGGACAAACATATATCCGAGACGGAATTTGACAGAAAAGTCCGGGATAAAATGGGATATGTTCTCTTGCAGGACAGCAATCCCGCAGGGCTGCTGCGCTACAACCTCTTCTGGGACAACACTCCCTTCTGCAACCTGCTCTACATATCCCCCTCCTGTCAGCACAGAGGACTGGGGAAAAAGCTGATGCTTCACTGGGAGAAAGAGATGAAAGGACTGGGGTACGACTGGGTTATGGTATCCACCCAGTCAGATGAAGATGCGCAGCACTTCTACAGAAAGATCGGATATCAGGATGCAGGGGCGCTGGTCATAAATATTCCCGGAGCGGCCCAGCCTATGGAATTGTTTTTCATCAAACCAATTTATACTTGACAGCGAAAACATTTGCCGACCAAAATGTATCTGCATGGCATCCGCCCCGGCTTCTTTCTGAACGCTGCGGGCAGCAAGATATTAACCCATGAGGAAATCAGAGCCATGACAGATCATAGAAATGGACACATGAAGATCATGAACAGACATAGTTTTATCGCAGGAAATACAAATACGGCAGATACCGCGGAAAATACCGGAATCGCGGCACCTTCATACGCCAAAATCGACCTGCACACCCACACCTGCGCCAGCGGCCACGGCACAGATGACCGGATCACGGATCTGGCAAAGGAAGCCGCCCAACGGCACATGAAGGTATTGGGAATCAGTGATCACGGTCCCGCCACGGCGGGCAGCGCCGGGTTGTCCTATTTCCGCAGTTTATTTCTGTGTGAGAGAAACCGTTTCGGCATAAGACTCCTTTACGGCGCCGAGGCAAATATTCTGGACACGGAAGGACACCTGGATATTCCGGACGATATTCTGGGCAGGCTGGATTTCTGCATTATCAGCACCCACCGTCCCATCTATACCTCCGGATCCGCCGCCGAGAACACCAGAGCTTACATCCGGGCCATGCACCACCCCGGGGTAAAGATCATCGGCCACTGCGACGATTCCCGTTTTCCGGTTGATTACAGGGAACTGCTTTCAGCCGCCCTGACCATGGGCGTCATTCCCGAGCTGAACAATGTCTCCCTCCTGCCGGACAGCTACCGCAGGGACTGCCGTGTCAATGCCGCCGCCATGCTCCGCACCTGCGAAGCGCTCTCCTGCCCTGTGATCCCCTCCAGCGACAGCCACGGAAGAGAGCACGTGGGGGATGTGACGGAAGCATTAAAGCTGCTCCGGGAACTGGATTTCCCGAAACAGCTTGTCAGATCGGATCCGTTTCCGGGCAATGACATTCAATACCGTTGATTTCCCGGAACCATTACCACCGTACAGGATGGTAATCGTCTCAAAATCAATTCGCTGCAGTCCGTGTCTGCAACGATCCAAACACGCTTTCCTGTGACTGTCCGGAGCCGTTTCAACCGAATGTGCCCGGCTTTGAACAGTTACTTCCCCTCGCGTTTCTGCCGGAATATGATCACTCCGAATACCGCCAGAAGCAGGATAACAGACGCTGCCACCGTGATCCACGGATTTCGCACTGTTCCCGCCACCAGATAGCCCACAAAGCACACACACGCAACAAGTGTGGCATAGGGCAGCTGGGTCTCCACATGGCGCAGATGATCGCATTGCGCTCCCGTGGACGCCAGAATGGTAGTGTCCGAGATCGGGGAACAGTGATCCCCGTACACCGAGCCCGCCAGGGTCGCCCCCAGAGACGGGATCAGGACGGCGGCGCCATCGGTTCCCACGCAGAGCATGGATACAATGGGCAGCAGGATTCCGAAAGTTCCCCATGCCGTCCCCATGGAAAAGGACAGGAATGCCGCCACTATAAACACAATAGCAGGCAGAAAACCAAAGGGCAGCTTCGCCGCCGTCACAAAATTACTGACAAAGATTCCCGTCCCGATCATTTCCCGGCACACTCCTCCCAGGGCCCACGCCAGGATCAGAATGGTCAGCGCGGGAATCATGGTCTTGATCCCGTCGATAACCCCTGTCATAAATTCCCTCAGACTCATGATCCTCCGCGGAAGATACAGGAGCATCGCCACTGTCAGTCCCGCAAAGGTTCCCAGAGTGAGCCCGGCGGTAGGGTTCACACCGATGGCTTCCGCAAAAGATGTTCCGTCAAAATAACCTCCCACGTATGCCATTCCCAGGATCGCACAGACGATCAATGTCAGCACCGGAAGAAGCAGATCCGGAACCGTACCTTTTTTTGTTTCCTCCGCAGGACGTGTTTTCTCCGCAGCCTGCTTTTCCTTCACATTCTGCGTTTCCTTCAAGGACCGCTTTCCTTTGACAGTTTCCGGTGGACGCACCGCCGCTTTCTCCGCAAGTCTGTCCTGCTCCGCCTTCTTCATGGGACCGAAGTCAAAATCCGTAATACTCAGGAAAAATACCATGACAATAGTCAAAATGGCATACAGATTGTAAGGGATCGTCCGGACGAAAGCATTCAGTCCGCCCGCCTCTTCCACCTCCGATGCCACAGCCACAGCCCAACTGGATATGGGAGCGATAATGCACACCGGAGCTGCAGTGGCATCCAGCAGATAGGCCAGCTTTTCCCTTGAAATCCTGCACTTATCGGTAATGGGGCGCATAACCGTACCCACCGTGAGACAATTGAACCCGTCATCCACGAAGATCAGGAGCCCCAACAGGGCGGTAGCAAGCTTCGCACTGACCCTTTTCCGGATCCGTTTCCCCGCCCATCTGCCATAGGCATCGGAGCCGCCGGACCTGGTCACGATCACCACCAGGGAACCCAGAAGCACCAGAAAAATGATCATATATCCATTTTCACCGATCTTCAACGCCATCATATCAAACACATACGTGACCGCCTGCAAAATATTTCCGCCGGTGGAAAGGCAGTACACACACATTCCCGACAAGATCCCCAGAAACAGGGAGGAATACACTTCTTTGCTGATCAATGCCAGCGTGATCGCGATCAGGGGCGGCAGAATGGAAAGCCACCCCGCATCTATCATTTCCAAGCCCATATACATTCTTTCCTTTTCTATTTAATATCCTCTCGGAATCTCCATCTCCCGTTTACTGAGGCTTTGCGAAAACAGCCAGGCGTTTCAGGGAAACAATGCAATACAGTCCAACACAAAAGCATAGGATGATTCCTCACAAACCACCCTATGCCCTTCCATATAAACCAATACATTATAACCGTTTTGGGATCCCGTCCGCAATTACCGGCACCCCCGATTTTCCAGACTGTTCTGGTTCATTCAGACTGTTCCGATTCATTCAGACTGCTCCGGTTCATTCAGACTGTTTCAGTTCTTTCAGACTGTTCCGGTCCATTTATACTTTCCGGCCGGTCAGGAATGGAACCTGCAGGCTGCATGGTCCATACCAATGCCGGACAAAATTTCGACGGCGATGCGATGGCATCATCCGGAAATTGTAACGGCGCATGGCGCGAAACAGACAGTACCAATGGTATCACCCCCGGTACTCATCAGAACATATCGTCCCCCTCAGGCCGGTAGCTTAAGATCTCCTCGTTCAGTTCCACCCCGAAATCCCTGCCGATGGCACGGATATTGTCATCCGTGATCATCTGCCGTGGCGCTCTGCCGCCGTTTGCGGACAGTGCGATGGACGCGATCTGTGCCGCCTTCTCAATGGTATGCATCAGACCGAACGCCGTATCAAAGTCAGGCCCGGATACAAACAGACCGTGGAAAGACCAGATCGCCGCATCATACTTTTCCATAAGCACACAGGTAGCCTTCGCTATCTCGGGACCGCCGGGCACCATCCAGGGTACAACGCCCACTCCGCCGGGGAATACCACGCAGCACTCGGTAGCGCTCTTCCACAGCATTCTGGTAAATACCTCCGCCTTCAGGGGAAGCACATAAGTCAGTGCGATCACATAGGGCGTATGCGCATGGTAAATAACGCGGTTTGCACCCTTCGTCACACGCTTTCTCACGGAATGATTCATAAAGTGGGTGGGGAACTCACTGGTAGGTCTGCCGCCGCTCTCCAGCCCCCATACAATACGATAGGAGTCACCCTTGTCATTGATCTCCACAATACAAATGCTGTTCTGTGGCTCCAGGCCCACATTCTGCAGGAACTTTCCGCTTCCGGTAGAGATGAAATACTCGCCTTTCAGATTGTCAGCCTGCACTCCCAGTTCCACCCAGGGACCCGGTTCCGCCTTGAAATAGGGGCGGCATTCCGCCACTTCCTCCTCCGTCATGCGATAAGTCAGATTACCGCCGTTCCTCTCATGCCAGCCCTGTCTCACGCCGTCATGACACATACGGATATAATCATCCATTACTTTAACACCGAAAATATTGTTCATGATAACCTCCTTGTTCCCTGAATCCGTGTTCCTGTTTATCAGATCCATGTCATCCGACTGCACCTTGCGGATCAATTTCTTCCCGCATAATTCCGCCGCACCTGAAATCTCATATTTCAGGTGCGGCACAAATCATCTCATTCCATACATTAATTGCGCTTGGAGAGCACTTCATCCTCGTACTTCTTAACCTCGGCAAAGAAGTCTCTGTCCGATACGACGTTCTGACGGGCGCAGTACTCCTCCCAGATATCTCCCAGAGGAAGCAGCTTGACAGCTTCCTGGGATGCCATCAGCTCTGTGAATCTGGACTCATCCTGCAGCTTCTTCAACTCTGCATTGGGAGTAAGGAGAGCTGCCAGCAGAGCCTTCTGCCAGCTCCTGAAACCTACCGCCCATGCGGACACACGATTAATGCTTGCGTCAAAGTAATCCAGTGCCATATAGACACGGTTCAGGCCGTCACATCTTACGATTTCCTTCGCCATCTCCTTTGTCTCATCATCAAATAGTACTACATGGTCGCTGTCCCAGCGGATCGGTCTTGTAATATGCAGAGCGATCTCGGGATAGAAGCAGAGCAGCGCGGGAATCTTGTCGGATACCACCTCGGTGGGATGATAATGTCCGTTGTCCATCAGAGGCAGACAGCCCTCATGGCTTGCCGCGAAGCTTAAAGTAAATTCCGCGCTACCCACTGTGTAAGCCTCCACGCCGATACCGAATACCTTGGACTCCACGCAGGGTTTCACCTTATCCCTGTCAAAAGGCTCGGAGAGAATCTGCTCAATGGAATCCTTATATCTCATTCTGGGACCCATACGGTCAGCGGGAACATCCTTGGAACCGTCGCCGGTCCAGATATTCATAACACAGGGTACGCCGGTCTCCTCAGCAAAATACTGGGAAATGCGTACACATGCCTTGCCGTGGTTGATCCAGAACTGTCTGGTCTCCTCGTCAGGGCTGGACAGTGTCAGGCCGTCTTTTACCTTATCACTGGAGAAGAAGGTGGGGTTAAAATCAATTCCCATATTTCTCTCTTTTGCAAAATCTACCCATTTCTTAAAGTGTTTGGGCTCCAGCTTGTCACGGTCCACAAACTCACCCGGCTCAAAGATGGCATAGCTTGCATGCAGGTTCAGCTTCTTCTTTCCGGGCATCAGGCTTAATGCCTTATCCATGTCAGCCATCAGCTGTTCCGGAGTCTTAGCCTTGCCGGGATAATCTCCCGTGGTCTGGATACCGCCGGTCAGCGGGCCGTCATGGTCAAAACCGATCACATCGTCGCCCTGCCAGCAGTGAAGGGAAACAGGCGCTTCCATACAGGTTTTCATTGCTGCCTCCACATCCACTCCATAGGAAGCGTAGATCTCTTTTGCGGATTCAAATCTTGTCATATCTTCTTCTCCTTTTATATAAATTTTTGGATACTCAACACTTGCCTTCTCGTTATACGGTCCTTCACGGACCGATCATACTTCACTTATACTACATAACGCCGGAATTTACCGTACTGCATTGGTTAAACGCATATGGCTGGCGTTATGCAGTCAGGTTACTCGGAAATTTTAACTGTCAAGCAGTATCAATCGCACTGACGTCCCCGGCTGTCTTCGCGGACACTTCCCGTCGAACAGCTCCGACAGCTCTTCATGACCACCCGGTCTTCCTTCAGGCTATTTGTATTCTGCAATGGGGAATGAACGGAACACACATGCCCTTGCGTCCTTCAAATCCTCCAGGTCTCCCAGCGCCATCATCTGAGCTGCCAGATTGCCGATCGCCGTAGCCTCAGTGGGACCTGCATAAACGGGGATCTTTGTGGCTTCCGCGGTCAGTCTGTTCAGATAGTCTGCATTAGCGCCGCCGCCCACAATATGGATCCTGTCATAATCCTGTCCGGTGATCTCCGCGATCTCTTTGATGGTCTTTGCGTAACACTTCGCCAGACTGTTGTAAATGACGCATGCCACCTCGGCAATGCCCTCCGGTACCTGCTGGCCGGATTCTCTGCACGCCGCCTGTACCTCCTCTGTCATGTTTGCAGGTGCCAGAAAACGGTCGTCATTACAGTCTACAATGGAAGAGATCGCACACCTGGATGCCTGCTCGCAGATCTCGCCGAAGCCCAAACTGCCGCCGATCTCTTTCTTTACGGACTGGATCATCCAAAGTCCCATAATATTTTTCAGATAGCGAAAACGATAGTCATAACCGCCCTCGTTGGTCAGATTGTTCGCCTTGCTCTCCCTGGAGCAGTTTGCCCGGAACAGTTCCGTTCCCATTAAGGACCATGTACCGGAGCTTATATAGAGAGTGTTATCACTGTCGGTAGGCACCGCGATCACTGCGGAACCCGTATCGTGTGTGGCCGGAGCGATCACCTTACAGCTAAAGCCGACCTCTTTTTGAATCTCCTCCGTCAGCTCCCCAAGCACCGTACCGGGAGTCACGATCCTTTGGAAAATTTCCTCCGGATAACCCAGCTTCCGGATCAATTCCATATCCCACTTCTTCGTCTCAGGGTCTACCAGCTGTCCTGTGGTGGCATTGGTATACTCTGTGGCAGCCACACCTGACAACAGGAAGTGGAAATAATCCGGCATCATAAGCATGGTCTTCGCTCTTGCCAGCTGCCCGGGCTTCTTTACCTTCAGCGCCATCAGCTGATAAATAGTATTAAAAATCTGCTTCTGGATACCGGTTCTGGCATACAGGTCATCCTCGGAAATGATCTTATATACTTCCTCATCCATACCCTTTGTGCGGCCGTCACGGTATGCCACGGCATTTCCGATACGATTCTGGTCCTCATCCAGGAGCACAAAGTCCACACCCCATGTATCAATGCCCACGCTGACAGGAATCTTCCCCAGTTCAACACATTTTTTCATGCCTGCCTTGATCTCTTTAAAAAGTCCGTCCACATCCCAGACATTCTCACCGTCCTTTTCCACCATTCCGTTAGGGAAACGGTGAATTTCTTCCAACACCATCCTGCCGTCTTCCAGGTGTGCAAGAATATGTCTGCCACTGGATGCCCCAATATCGATTCCCAGATAATACAGATTCATTGCCATCCTCTCCTTTCTTGATCCAAATGCCTCTCATATCAATCTGTTCCGCTGCTCTCTTCCTTTATCTTACCACAGACCGGAGTATAAAAAAAGGACACCTTTTGTTGCAAAAGTGTCCTTATTTGCCAATCAGTAACGGTTCAGACAGGGATCTGAACTGTTACGAAAATGCACGCAAAACGCAAAATGCGTTTTGGCGCCCGCAGACCTCGCAAAATCGCACAGGAACGCGATTTTGACTTCACGGGAGGGACTGTCTGAACTGTTGCGCCAATCAGTCCTTCATGGCCTCCACCTCAGCAGAAATGTTGCAAACGATCTCCTCAATTTCCTTATTGACTACAGTACTCTGTTCTGACAGCTTGCCTACCTCTTTGGCAACAACCGCAAAGCCTGCGCCCTTCTCTCCTGCCCTTGCCGCCTCAATACTTGCGTTCAGAGCCAAAATCTTCTGTTTATTCTGTAAAGCCTTCAATTCCGTGGTTTTCAGCGTGATACGTTCCACCAGCTTATTTGTGCTTTCCGCACCTCTGGAGAGCTTGGCGATAATTTTCCCGTTGATCTTCTTCGCATATTCTGCATTGATAAAATTGTTCAGCACTTCGCCCAGCAGCTCAGCGGAAGCATTGATCGCCTCCTCCGTGCGCACATTTACCTTATGTAACGCTTCAATGTAGAGATCCTCATTGACGCCGATCTCTCTGGCAACCCTGCGGAATTTCTCCTCATCAGGTTCTGCCGGAAGCACCTGGCCGCCAATAACGGAACCGACCTTCTTACCCTCCACGATAAGCGGAATCCCGAAATCGATCAGGCCCGCATGGCAGTGATACACGCCCTCTCCTTCCCTGTCACACCTCTCGCATCTCGCGCACCCCTCTGCGCTTCCACGCGTCAGCTTAATACAAAAGTCAGTAAAATTATAACACTCAGAGATATATTTGCCGTCCCCTCCTACTGCAACCGTAGCCAAACCGGTAGCCTTCGCCCAGCTTGACATGATATGCTCAAACTGTGTCATATCAGTAAAATCTTTGATTTCCATTACCCGCTTACCTCCAATGTTTTTTATGAGTTTTGTACCAGCAGAACCATGGTACCATGATCACAGCCCCATCATGGTATGGATGGCCATTCGGCCGCTGACAGTCTTGAATATGAACTTATTATACCATGATCACAGGACGATCACGGCATGGATAGCCATTCGGCCGCCGACTGCCTTGAATATGGAATCATTATAACATAAGTGTAGCACAAAAATATAGTCCATTTTTAAATTTTTTTGTCTATTTTGTCTTTTTTTCTCCCAGACGATATCTTCTGGGTGTCATGCCGTACTTTTTTTGAAAGATTCTGTGAAAATAACTGATATTGTCATACCCCACCGCTTCCGACACCTCCGCCACAGACAGGCCCGTGGCGGACAACAGGTAAGCCGCCTGCCCCAGTCGTTTCGCCTGGATCAGTTCCGTGTAGGTCTTCCCCGTGCGTTTCCTGATCTCCCTGGAGAGCCAGTACACATCATAGTGCAGACTGTTGGCCAGCTCCGTCAGTTCACCTTCCTTATAATGATTTTCTATGTAACTCAGTACAGAGATCACAAGTTTCTGCTGCCCCGCCTTTTCATCCGTTGTCAGCTTATCCGTGCAATTCATCAGCTGCAGAAACAGCAATCCCATAGTAGCCTGATTTGTCCGCCTCCTGTTGGGCAGTCTGTGCCAAAGAGTCCAGATCAGATTCTCCACCAGATTCTGCACCGGCAGTACATCCGCCACCTTAAAATGCAGGTATCCCGTGGCCTCCTTCTCTCCCTTGAGACAGTCGATGATAAAGCTTCTGAGCTGGTTTTCCTCCGGCTCCATCATGTTCAGTCCATATTCAAAAAATTCCGGCAGCACTATAAAATTCACCGCTATGTCCTCCTCGCCCGCAGGATAGATCTCCTGTGTGGCTGTCTGACTTAAAAACAGCAGCTCACCCTGCCTGAGGACTACATCCTCACCGTTGATGACATGACGGGTGCTTCCGGAACACATATAGATCACTTCTATGTAATTATGCGTATGCTTTGGAAAATGAACAAATCTGGTATGCGTCCTTATCTGGATCATCTTTCCCGCCTCCAGAAGCCTGTCCGCATCCACGATATCATTCTCGGAAGACATATATAGAGTCTTTTCGATCTCCGTCTTCCCGGTCAGCAGCTTCTCTTCCTCAGGAGTGATCTTTCGCAATTCTCTCAGCAATTCTTCCGTCATGGTTCCTCTCCTTTTCCCGCTCTGTCTCTTCGCCGTTTCTCTTGTGGCGGTTTCCCTCCCCACTATTTTACTACACTCTCTTCCCTCATGAAACCCCAATGTATGATTTGACCGCACTTCCATAAACTGCTATAATGTCCGCAAAGGGCAGCGTCAGATACCTGAGTGGGAAGCTGCTGCCCTCCTTATCAAATCTGACCGGAGGATACTATGTTGAAAATAAAGCACCTGCCCTCACAAAAATATACCCGCATTCTTTTCTTTCTGTTCATGGCAATAGGTATCTTCGCCCGCATCCGACAGTTCGGCATTGTGCCGGGCGACATTAACCCGGATGAAGCATTTGCAGGCTACGACGCCTACAATCTTCTCCATTACGGCATGGATTCCGCCGGCTACCGCTTTCCCGTCTATCTGACCACATGGGGAAGCGGTACCAGCGCGCTCAACACCTATCTGATGATTCCCTTCATGGCGATCTTCGGAGCGAAGATCTGGGTCATCCGTCTCCCCCAGGTCATTGTCGGCTGCCTGACTCTATGGGTAACTTATCTGCTGACAAAAAGACTGTTCCGTGAAAGGGCAGCACTCTGCGCACTGTTTCTGCTTGCCATTTCCCCATGGCACATCGGCATGTCCCGCTGGGGCATGGACTGCAATATGGCGCCGGGATTCATGATCTTCGGACTGTACTTTTTCGTGAGAGGGCTGGAAGAGAGCAAATACCTTATGCTTTCCGCTCTCATGTATGGTCTCTCTCTGTACTGCTATGCCACCATATGGCCCATAGTGCCGCTGATAATACTATTACAGCTGATCTACGGCCTGATCTTCAGAAAGATACGATTTGATCTTCACCTGATACTGTCCGGCCTGATCCTCGCCGTTCTGGCAGCGCCGCTTCTATTGTTTATGCTGGTCAATCTGGATGTGATAGAGGAAATCCGTCTCCCTTTTCTCTCCATTCCCAGACTTGTTGTTATGCGAGACGGAGAGATCTCGTTCTCACAACTGTCCCTGAAGGCTCACCGGCTCTGGTCCATCATGGAACTGCAGTCCGATGATATGCCGTGGAACACCACCGGCAAATACGGGATTTACTATACCGGTACACTCTCCTTTTTCGTTCTGGGAACCTTTTACTGCATCAAGACCTCCATTGAAAAGATGCTTCAGAAAAAAGAAGCTCCCGAGCTTATCCTCCTGATCCAATTAGGTGGAGGGATCCTTCTGGGATTATTGATATACACCAACATAAACCGCAACAATATCCTGTTCATTCCCATGATGCTCATGGCCGCACTGGGTGTCTGCTATCTTTTCAGCCTGATCGGTCTTCGCTACCTGATCCTTCCTGCCGTATTTTATCTGTGTATGTTCATCGGATTTGAGCATTATTATTTTACGGAATACCGGGAAATCCTGGGCTACTATTTCTGCGACGGCCTGGAAGACGCCGTAAAGGAAGCCGTCACCCATGACGGGCAGATCTATGTAAGCTACGGCCTGAAGCATTCCAGCATCCTCTTTCTTGCGGAAGTGCCGGTAACGGAATACATTGAGACCGTTGAATATTACAACTACCCTGACGCCTATCTGGATGCGCGTTCCTTCGGACGGTTCAGCTACGATTTTGACCCCGCAGCACCTGATCCCGACGCCACATACATCCTGAATCAGGCCACAGATCTTACTCCCTTTGAACAGGCGGGCTTTACCCTGCACACCCACGGCTATTACACGGTTGCATACTGCGTGCAGTCAGATCCCCCTCTGCGGGAAGCGGGGGATCGATCTTACAGTGCTGCCGGCGGTTGACCCTTGCGACATTCGTCAAATGTGCATGCAGGCATACCCACCCGACTCATGGCCCGTGGGAATGCCACAGTGGTTCGAATTGGTTTCCCATGAAATATGCATACACCGCAGAATATCTCCGAAAGACATTTCCTGCGGAATCAGAAAACGGGCAGAAGAAAGCAACCGACTTTCTTCTGCCCGTCCGTCGAACTGCGGCAGTCATTCAGGTTCCGTACCAGCGGCACAAAGTCAGCACAGCCGGCTTTGCAATTTGCCCGCGGGAATCCTCAAAAACTATTTTGCCAGCATCATCATAATATCATTGCTGCGTGCAACAAATCTGGTCATCGCGTCAGGTGAAAGGGGCGCGTGCTGGATCTTTGCCAGATCGTAGAGCTGTTCACAGATCATCTCCACATTCTCGCCCTCCTGGTGCTCCGTCACATACTGCACCAGAGGATGGTTCGCATTCAGTATCAATGTCTCTCCCTCACTGCCGAATCCGGGCATATCCATTCCGGGCACAGCGTACATCTTCATCATATCCTGCATACGTCTGCTCTCTTCGGACAGAGTGATCATGGAAGATATCTTCTTATTCTTCAGCTTCTCCACCTTGATCACGATCTTGTCGTTCTTCAGGGCCTTCTTCATGATCTTGGAGATAGCCTCAGCCTGCTCCTCCATCTCCTTCTCCGCCTTCTTGGAAGTCTTGGATTTCAGAGCATCCGTCACATCGGCATCGATCCTCTGGAACCTGATGCCCTCGTTCTTGGACTCCAGCTGTGACACGAAAGGCTGGTCGATATTGTGGGTCAGGATCACCGCATCCATCTTTGCCGCCTTAAACATATTGATATACTGGCTCTGCTGCTGCTCGTCGGTGACGTAGTAAATGATCTTCTCCTTCTTTTCCTCCTCAGCGTCTTCCGCGTCATCATTCTCCGCCGACCCGGATTCTGTGTCATCGGTAACGATCTCGGCTTCCACCTTCTCACCGTTCTCGTCCACCGCACTCTCCGCAGATACATCATCCGCATGTTCGGCCGATGCGCTTTCCCCATTGTCGTTCTCCGCGTTTTCAGACGATGCGCCCTCCTGCTCCTCCGCGTCCACAGGCTTCACCTCCAGGCACTCCGGCAGGGTCAGGTATTTGCCGTCCAGATTCTTGAACAGGATGTAATCCGTCATCTTCTCACAGAACTTGTCATCCTTCAGGCAGCCGAACTTGATAAAGGGACTGATATCATCCCAATAC
>CAMWWF010000032.1 GCA_947177885.1 uncultured Lachnospiraceae bacterium | reverse complement strand
ATGTGCCGATGGGCCCGTATTGGAGCTGCATAACGATCTCGGGGTCATACCACATATCAAAGAATTTCAAAAGAGTTGCAGGGCTCTTGCACTTCTTGGTGATGTTCAGCTGTCCGCTGTTGATACCGCCGCCGGTGCGGACGGTGACATTGTGAGTGCCGTCGGGGCCGTCCAGAACAGGAAGGAATACATAATCATCCGCATAATCGCCCATCAGTTCTTCGATATACCACCATGTGGAGACGCCCACATATCCCTGGGAACACTTTGCGATCAGCTGGGTGTCACTCTGGCTGAACATTTCCAGATCCATCAGACCTTCCGCATACCAGTCATGGAAATAGGTGACGGCATCTCTGTATTGATCTGTGGTACATACGAAATCCACGGTTCCGTCACTGCGCAGAACCAGATCCTTACACACATCATTGGGCCAGTTGGTGAACCCGAACCCCGCATAAAAGATGTTCTGGCCCCAGCACCACTCGTCAAAGCCCGTACTCATGGGAATGGTGCTCCCCGGAGCGTTCCCGTAATATTTTGCGCTCATATCATTGTCCTTAAAAGCCTGCAGTGCCGTGTGAAGTTCATCCAGGGTGGTGGGAACTTCCAGTCCCAGATCGTCCAGCCATGCCTTGTTGATCATGGAGAACTGTGGGATGGTATAAATGCTGTAATCCTCCGGCGCGCCGATACCGGCGGTTCCCATGCGTTCTCCTGCGGGAAGACCGTAGATATATCCGTCATCCATGGTGATGGCGCTTCGGATATCCGGATTTTCTTCAAGGATTTTCGTTAAGTTTGGCATATATTCTTCTGTCAGATAAGGAGTCAGGTCGATAAAAGTACCGTCATCCCCGTAGCGGGAGATATCATAATTGTTGAATCCCACGCCGATGAAGGCATCGGGAAGCTCTTCCCCTGCGATGCGGATGTTTACCTGTTCGCCCAGGGACTGGTTCATGGTGGTCCACTCAATATGGATCCCTGTATCTTCCTGTAGTTGGTTCAGGACCACATTATTGTCATAGCCCGGGCTTAATGCGCTCTGACCGCCCATGATCGCAAATTCTGTCTGGGAAGTATCCGGGTTAGCAACCCCTTTTTCATGGTGGCCGTAGTCTTTATTTCCACACGCCGTCATTGACAGGGCAAGACCTGCAACAAGCGTACAGGATACAAGTTTTCTGCCATGGTTGTATTCTTTCCACTTACTCATAATATGACTTCCTTTCTATTCTGGTACCGCACCTGTCTTTCAGTATCGCAATCCGGTGAAATAATACCGCCTGCCGTACCGCTGGAATTTTCATGTGCCTTTCAGGCATATTACACTGTTCCGGCAGATGCTGATTTGAATATTTCTACCCGGCTTCCTGATCAGCCTTTTACCGCGCCGGCCATAAAGCCTTTTTCAAAGTATTTCTGTACGAACGGATAAACCACCAGCATGGGAGCGGCTGCTACGATGATGGATGAAAATTTGATCATTTCCGTCACTCTGTTCAACTCGGCGAAACCGCCCGATATGGTACTTGCCTGACTTGCGCTGGCCGAACTTTTGATGAGGATATTGCGCAGAACCAGAGGCAGCGGAGCTCTGCTGGGTGAAGGCAGATATATCATGGCCGTAAACCAGTCGTTCCAGTAAGCCACCATGCTGAATACCACCATAACCGCCATAATGGAACGGCTCAGGGGAACTACGATACGGATGAAGGTGGTCCATTTCGAAGCGCCGTCTATCTCTGCCGCTTCTGTCATTTCCTTGGGAATGCTGTTCTCAAAGAAATTTCTCACAATGATCATGTTGCCGACACCGACGCCGCCCGGAAGGAAGAGCGCCCAGATATTATTGATCAGCCCGGTCTGCTTTACGATCAGGTAGGTGGGAACCATGCCCCCCCCAAAGTACATTGTGATAATGAAAAAGATACTGAGCCATTTTCTGCCCGGCAGGCTCTTCACACTCAGCGGATAGGCTGCCAGATAGAGCATGACCACTGAGAATATGGTACCGATGATCGTATATTTAAAGCTGTTTATAAGACCCGTCAGAATACTGGAGTCGGCAAATACTGCTTTGTATCCCTCCAGGGTAAACTGGCTTGGCAAAAGGAATGTCTTACCTGCGTATACATCGTATGGATCTGACACGGAAGCGATCAGAATATAATACAATGGATAAGCAACTAAAAGCAGGAAAATGGAACAGAAGATCACCAGGATGATGTCACTGGTTTTTTCGGAAAATCCTGTCAGCTTTCCGGATTTTGTATTTGCTTTCATACCGCACCTCCTAATTTTATTGTCATATACGGCAGATGATTCTGTCATCTGCACTTCAAATGTTGAAAGATTCTTCCTGTAATTCATTTTTCAAAGCGTATCAGATAAAGCTTGTGTCTTCGGATATCTTGCCTGCTATCTTGTTCACGACGATCAGCAGGATAATATTTATCACTGTATTGAACAGGCCTACTGCTGTGGAATAACTGTATTTTGCATTTTCAATACCCTGTTGGTAAACGTAAACTGCGATAACATCACTGGTGGCTTTGTTCAGGTTCGTCTGCAGCAGCCAGACTTTCTCAAATCCCACATTCATCAGACCGCCTGCACTCATGATCAGGTTCAGCACCATGACAGATCTCAGGGCAGGTACATCAATATGAAGGATCCTCTGGAACATGGACGCGCCGTCAACCTTTGCCGCCTCATAGAGAGAAGTATCCACATTGGATAAGGTAGCCATGTAGACAATGATCCCCCATCCTGCATCCTGCCAGATGCCGGAAGCGATGTAAATAGTGCGGAAAGCGGAGGACTCTGTGAGGAAATCAATGGAGGTTCCCGCAATCAGGTTCAGCAGGCCGCCGGAAGGACTTAAAAAGATCTTGATCATACCGCAGATGACCATGACGGATATAAAGTGGGGTGCATAGAGCACTGTCTGCGTGATCCTTTTAAAACGCTGGAATCTGACCTGATTCAGCATCAACGCCAGAATGATGGGAACCGGAAAACCCCATAACAGACTGAAAAGACTCAGCAGTATGGTGTTTTTCATCATACGTCCGAAGGTTGGTGCGCTGAAGAATCTCTGGAACCATTCAAAACCGACCCATTCACTTCCCAGGAATCCCCGGCTGGCCTTGTAATCCCTGAAAGCGATCTGTATGCCGTACATCGGTATGTACTTGTAGATCACGGTCAGGACAACAGGGATCAGCAGCATGGCATATAGTTGCCAGTGATCGGTTAAGCGTCTTTTCAGCGGCCTTCTTACCATGACTGCCGGACTAATAGTGGCTGACTTGTTCTTACTCATTTTTCTCTCCTTTCTTGTCAGACGGTTCATTGTTGATAGAGTACATTAAGTTGGTCATTCCGGATCACGTTGCGCGCTGTACGTGAAACGTTATTTTGATTTCTTGTTGAAATGGTAGCATTAATTTACATTTTGGTCAATATTTTTTTATAATTTTTTAATAGTTATTGGTTAAATCGTCATTTATGCCAAATTCAAATAGCCTATTTTAGATGTTTTGCACAACTGAAATCAGGAAAACGTTTCATGAAATATTTCATACCAATTGCTTTACAAACCAAATTTCATGTATTATAATGGATAAAAAGCAGAAATAAAGTGCATTTTTCCAGTGGGTAAGCCGTTGGATTATACTTTTTTGTGAAACGATATACCGGAGGTTCTTTTATATTATGAACAAAACAAATTCTACTCCTAC
This sequence comes from uncultured Lachnospiraceae bacterium, assembly GCA_947177885.1. The sequence continues at coordinate 10,669 of CAMWWF010000032.1, read as the reverse complement.
AATGAAAGACGTTGCTGCAGAAGCGGGTGTGGCTCTCGGCACAGTATCCAAGGTGGTCAATGGTCTGCCCGTAGGGGATTCATACAGAGTGCGGGTGGAAGATGCCATCAGGAAGCTGAATTATCAGGTCAACAGTTACGCGCAGGGACTTAAATTGCAGAAAACCCGTACCATAGCGCTTCTGATCCCGAATACCAAGGAACCGTTTTACGGTTCTCTGGCCTACTATATTAATATTTCCCTGCTAAAGCGAAAATACCGGATGCTGCTCTGTTCCACCGATTCTGATATGGGGCAGGAGCAGGAGTATATTAAGATGGCACAGCAGAATAAGGTGGACGGGATCATCGGACTGACTTACAATCCGGATCTGGTGATCGAAGAGGGTACTCCCTTTGTGGCGATCGACCGCTCCATGGGAAGCCAGATCCCCTGTGTGGCCAGCGATAATTTTGCCGGCGGCCAGCTGGCGGCGGAGAAGCTGGCAGACCTGGGATGCCGAAACGTAGCTTTCCTGCGGACAGGAGCTTCCCTGACCAATGAACCGAACAAGCGGAAGTCCGGCTTTGAAAACGGCTGCCTTTCCCGGAATCTTACTTATGAGATGAAGATATTAAATGACGGGGATCCCTATGAAGAATTTGATGAATTCCTCATGTCCCATATGCAGAATGGGAAACTGGCTTTTGACGGGCTCTTCTGTGTGACGGACGGTATAGCATATTATATTCTGAAAGTATTGCGCAGGCTGAACCTGAGGGTTCCGGAGGATGTGCAGGTGATTGGCTTTGACGGTACGAAGAATGTGGGCGGGGACTATATATGTTCCACTATTGTACAGCCGGTATCAGAGATCGCCGAGATGTGTGTGGAGCTTCTGCTCCAGGAAAGTATGGCGGTGAAGCCGCCTCTGGTCTGTCTGCCGGTGGCATATGCATACGGGGGGACTACATCCGAAGGCAATATATCGGAGGATTTTGAATCTTAAAAGTCATGGCGGTTCAAGGCCGGGCGCGAAACAAAGTATGAGCTCTGGTACAGCATTGCCTAAATAACAGTGAAAAACAGTGCCTGATATTTGTGCAATGCTGTACTGGTGCTCCATCCGGCCTGAAATCAAGCTTGTGTACTACCTGTTTCACACCAAATCTGTCACAGTCAGAAATTAAGCGGGGGTGTCGGGAATTATGCGTATTGGAGATCTGGATTATCTGAACAAAACAAAAAGAGCAGCGGACCGGGATCGGGCAGAAGATGCAAAGAATGAAAATATACCGGAGCTTACCCGGAAGCAGAAACAATGGAACAGTTGGAAGAACTGGTGGTACTATTATAAATGGTATGTGGTCTGCGGCATTCTTCTTATGGGGATCATCCTGAATGTTGCGGGGAACGGCCTGGGATGGTGGGTCAAGGCTCCTGACATACAGGTCGCATATGTGGGAAAGACGGAGCTTCCGGCGGATACCATATCCGCACTGGAGGATGCTTTTGCCGCTGTTGCCTCCGATTTCAACGGGGACGGGGAGATCATCGTACAGGTCAACCAGTACCTGTCCGGTATTCAGAGCTCCGATCCGGAGCTGGCACAATATGAATACGCTTCGGAACTTTCTCTGATCGGCGACATTGCTGACTGTGAAAGCTACTTCTTTCTGATGGACGATCCAGGTCGGTTCCAGCGGAATTATCAGCTGCTTGCCGCCTTTGACGGAAGCTGTCCCGAGGACACGGACTTTACTGTAGAAGACAAAGTCATTCCGTGGTCAGCCTGCCCGCTTCTGGCGGAAAGGGATCTTGGTGAATATTCCGCCTCTGTTTTGGGAATGGAAGTATCCGGTAGTAATCAGGAGCTTCTTTCCGGGCTTTCCATCGGAAGGCGCTGCTTCTTTACCGATGACAGAACAGCTTATACAGACCAGTGCAGCGGATTATGGGAGATGCTTTGTGAGAACAGCAGTGTATGGATGGAGTATACCTGCTGTGGAGAGGAGGATCATAAATGAGATCAGGAGACAGAACAAGGATCAGATATGTGATCTGTGTGATATGCGTTATGATATTTTCGCTGGCAGGCTACATTTATGTGTCTCTTCCAATGGAGGGAGCCGGGGAAAATACATGGGAGGTCTCAGGGTATCTGGAACTGGGGCATTATCTGACAGTTCAGAAGACAGATGACCGCCTGTCCCTTCTGGACAGTAAGGACGTTCTGGCGGCGAACGGTCTGTACTACGCTACATGGACCATCGGCGATCCGGAGGAATATGTTAACAATGAAGGCGAAACGGTGGATGTATATGATGTTCAGCTTTACCTTTTGCTGGGAGAACATAAGAGCGACGGGGAAGCCGTTAAGGATATGACGAAATGGCTGGATGCCGCGAGAACAAATTATGAGATTCTGGAGGAGGAACAGTTCACCTGCGACGGACTGGCTTATACTCTGATCACCTACAATTGCATCAGTGAAGGCAATCCCTATGACAGGGGGATATCGGCTTTCGGGGTCTGCGACAGTACTTCGGTGTGTATAGAGATGACGGGCAGGGAAAGCTTTGAGGAAGAGCTGAGAGATATAATGCTTCCCTTTTTGGAAAACTGTTCTTATGACAGTAACTGATCTTGTGCGGGTGGAGAAAGATAGGAAATATTACTTCAGAGACAGGGTGTTTGATGTGGAAATCTGACACACAGCTTAAGATATAATGAGCGTTAGCGAGAAGACAGCGAGCGGCGAATGACGATCATAAATCCCGGATTCATGATAGAATGATTTGACGGCTGCCTCTCTATGCAAAGGAGAGCAGCCGTTTTCTCCGCGTAATATAGTAGATGATTCCCGTCATATCAGCCAGAAACCATCCAATGGGAACGGACCACCAGATTCCTGTTACGCCGAAAGCAGGCAGGGCGGACAGGATATAAGCCAGTGCAACACGGGTGCCAAGTGAGATGATGGTGAGGATCACAGACATGCCCGGTCTGCCCAGAGCCCGGTACAGGCCGTACAGCAGGAACAGACAGCCGATTCCGCAGTAAAAAGCCCCCTCTATATGCAGATAGCGGATTCCTTCCAGTACAACCTCTGTCTCCTCCGCTTTCACGAACAGCTCCATCAGAGGACGGGCAAAGATCCATACCACAGCGGATACTATAATGCAAAAGGAAGCGGAGAGCGCCACGGCGCCTTTCAGCCCGCTGCGGATACGCTCTTCCTTTTTAGCTCCGTAATTCTGGGCGATAAATGTGGAAAACGCGTTTCCGAAATCCTGTACCGGCATATAGGCAAAGGCGTCAATCTTGACAGCCGCCGCAAAGGCCGCCATGATCGCGGGTCCGAAGCTGTTGACCAGCCCCTGCACCATTAGGATTCCCAGGTTCATTACCGACTGCTGGATACAGGTCAGAACGGAGAATCCGGCAATTTCCTTAATGCAGGTCCACCGGACTCTGCAGTCGTCTTTTCTGTCTCTGAGCCGGGGAAAGCGCAGTATGGTATATATGGTGATCCCGACACCGGAAATATACTGAGCGATCACAGTGGCTTCCGCCGCGCCGGCAATGCCCCGTTCAAGTCCCAATACGAACCATAAGTCCATGCCGATATTCAGCACGGCGGAAACTGCCAGAAAGATCAGAGGTACGACAGAATTCCCGATAGCCCGCAAAAAGGACGCAAAATAATTATAGAAGAAAGTAGCTGTAATGCCGCAGAAGATAATAAGGAGATATTCCCGCATCCCGTCCCACACTTCCGGAGGAACCTGGAGAAAATAGCGGATACTGTCCAGGCAGACGAAGGCGAGGATATTTAAGAAAAGCGTCAGCCCCGCGATCAGCACAAAGGAGGCATATGCGCCTTCCTTCAGTCCTTTTTCATCCTGTCTGCCGAATCGGATGGAAAATACCGTACCGCTTCCCATGCAGAGGCCCAGCAGGATGGATGTGAGAAAGGTCATCAGCGTAAAGGAGGAACCTACAGCGGCCAGGGCATTGGAGCCGAGGAACTTTCCTACGATCAATGTATCTGCGATATTGTAGCATTGCTGCAGCAGGTTTCCCAATATCATCGGAACGGCGAAGCGCAGCATGGAGCGCATCACGGATCCTTTGGTCAATTCTTGATTCATCTCTGTTTCCTGTCTTCAACGAATATATGGATTCGTCGGTAGTCCTTTATCAGTAGTGGATTTAGCATATCACATTTTTTCCTTTACTGCCATAATAAAACAAAAACATATTGACAAAAAAGTTTTACAAGGTATAGTATTGTGCTACAACATGCAGAAATAAAGGAGCGTCGAAACTGGCATACAAGGAATTTGCGTGGAAAAAGACAACCTCCTTTACTGTGTTAATTAAGTCCATGAGAAGGCAGGTTTCCCTTTTTTTACGGAGCAGGAAATAATTGGATTTAAGGAGACTGTAAGACTTTTTTGAATAAATGATCAGAAGGAGGCAGTATATGAAAAGAAATTTTGTTTTATGTATTATTATTATGCTGTTGTTCACAGGCTGTGGAGGGCGGCAGAGCGAAGCGTCTTATATCGGGGCGGATCAGGCCAGGCAGTTGGCGCTGAATGCCTGCGGTGTTACAGAGGTTGAGACGGAGTCCGTCAGCACAAATCTGGTCAGCCACAATGGACAGGAATGTTATCAGGTGGATGTCACGGTGCCGGGACAGAACTATCAGTATAAAATAAATGCATTTAGCGGTGTGATCGTAGCAGAAAATATTACCGGTGTGGAGGAGAGCGGCCTGGAAAATAACGGGAATGCCGGTCAGGTGTCCTCAGGGCAGACAGCGCAGTCAGGCCAGGGTCAGACGGTACAGCCGGGCGAAGGGCAGTCGGAGCAGTCAGGAGCGGGGCAGCCGCTGCAGACGGACGGCCCAGGGTATCACTCGGAAGATCATACGGGGAACCAGCACGCGTCAGCTTCTTCGGCTGGTAGCAGTGCCGGTGCGGCAAAGGAGATGATCACTCTTGAGGAAGCGAAGGAAAAAGCCCTTGCGCATGCACAACTGGTCGCCGATCAGGTGGTTTTTGTGGAAGATAAGCTGGACTATGAGGATGGACGTTCGGTGTATGAGTTGGAATTTTACTCGGAGGATCACAGAGAGTTTGATTATGAGATAGATGCATACAGCGGAGAGATAGTGAGCTTTGATTATGATGCGGAACACTACACACTGCCCCAGGCTGCGGATGGAAGCGTTACGGCGGATGAAGCAAAGGAACTGGCTCTTGCAAAGGTTCCGGGAGCAGCTGTCGGAGATATTGTGGAGTTTAAAACGGATCGTGATGACGGAAGGACAGAGTATGAGGGTAAAATAATCTATGATGGTATGGAGTATGAATTTGAGATTGACGGAAGCAGCGGACAAATTCTGAGCTGGGAGGAAGAGCCGTTCATAAGAAGATGATCATGGAAGACGGGATGAAAATACGGGCCGGAGAAAAGACAATCTGTCGCGGAGAAAAAAGTTTGGGTTCCCTAAGATTCAGGGGATCCATGCAGGAATCAGTGTGTTCCTGATATTTTTTCTCTCGCTGGCGATCGTGTTGTTCCGTCCTGTATTTTTTTATGACCTTGTCTGTCAGGCGGAGGGTGAGGCAGTCAGGACATTCCGAAAGATTACAGGCAGCGGAAAGGAATCCCATTGCGGAAGGTACGGACGGCAGAGGAAATAATTACAGGAGCACGATCCGATTCAGAGAATGGGAGGAGAGCGGACAAAGCAGGACAGAAAAGAAATCGGAGGAAGGGTATTCAAACCTTTTGATCTGGAGAGATATAGAGAAGGCTACCTTGTACTGGGTACCTGTTTTCTGTGTGGAATACTATTTGCGCCGGTGCTGTTGGATTACCGGAGGCTTTGGCGCAGGCAACAGCTGGAGTCGATGTGATGCAGGGAGGAATTTCCTCAGATGTCAGAGGAAGAAATGCGAAAACTGCAGAATATTGTAAAAGAGGCTGCCTATGGACGGATCGGGAATGATCTTGCGATTTTGGAAGAATGCGGGTAATTTGGTAAATAAGAGAGACAATGCCGCGAACGCAAACGTGGGAATACAGGGAGACATACAAGATGAAATGGAAGAGAATCTTAAAATCGGCAGGGAAAAGGATAAGGAAGCCATTCCTTTTTCTGTCCGCAGTCATTGTGGTTTTGCGTCTGACCGCCTGCTCCGGTCTGTCGGGCGGCGGGGAGGTATGCTCGGATTCCTTTTTCGCAATGGATACCTATATGACTTTTACCGTATACGGTGCAAATGCGGAAAAGGCGCTTGCACAGGCAGAGAACAGAATTACGGAATTGGAAGGTATGTGGTCTGTCACAGATGCGGACAGCGATATCTATGCGGTCAATCACAGCGGCGGACAGCCGGTGTCAGTGCAGAAGGAGACGAAGGAACTGGTTTCATTTGCACTGGATATGGCAGAGAGGACAGAGGGTGCTCTGGAGCCCACAATCTACCCGATTCTGAGAGCATGGGGATTTACCACAGGCGAAAACAGGATACCTTCCGAAAAGGAGATCGAGGATCTTTTAGAAAGTGTCGGCCACGGCAGAGTGCGGCAGGATAATGGAAATATCTTTCTGGACACAGGGAGCATGCTGGATCTGGGAGCTGTGGGAAAGGGTTACGCAGGGGATGAGGCGGCACAGGTGTTAAAGGAGAGCGGGATCACATCTGCGCTGCTGGATATCGGCGGAAATATTCAGGCTGTCGGCACAAAGCCCGATGGCAGCAGTTGGCGTGTGGGGGTGAAGGATCCCTTCTCGGGCGGGGTGATGGGAGTTATTCAGGTGGCGGACGAGGCGGTGGTCACTTCCGGAAGCTATGAGCGCTTTTTTATCGGGGAAGACGGTAAAAGGTACGGCCATATCATTGACCCCGCCACAGGATATCCTGTGGATAACGGATTGGCCTCGGTGTCGGTCATAGCCGGTGAGGGAAAACTGTGCGATGCCCTGTCCACTTCTCTCTTTGTAATGGGTCTGGAGGGTGCGGAGGATCATTGGCGGCAGCATAAGGACTTTGATATGATCCTGGTCATGGAGGATGGGAATATTTATGTGACAGAGGGGATAGGAGGCAGATTTACTCTGCAAGGCGAATACAGGGATATGGTAGTGAATGTGATAGGGGAATAGATGGTATACTTACTATAAAAGCAGCGGGTACGGTTACTTCCCCGGAAATTCATGAAATGGTGTGCTGCGGACCACGTGTACGGATAGAGACTTATCGATAAAACGGAAAGGCGACAGGGATCAGAATGAGTGCATTTGTGACTTTTGAGAATGTGAAGAAGGTATATCAGACGGGTGAAGTGGAGATCACGGCCTTGCATGATGTGAATTTTGAGATTGAACGGGGAGAGTTCTGTGTCATCGTGGGAGCATCCGGTGCCGGTAAGACTACTATATTGAATATCCTGGGCGGAATGGACAGCCTTACCGGCGGGCGTGGCATACTGGACGGACAGGAAGTCTCTGCATACAATAAAAAGCAGCTTACGGATTACCGCCGTTATGATATCGGATTTGTATTTCAATTCTATAATCTGGTACAGAATCTGACAGCCATTGAGAATGTGGAGCTGGCGGCACAGATCTGCAGGGAACCTCTGAATGCGGCACAGGTGCTCCGGGAGGTGGGGCTGGAAGCTCGAACGAATAATTTCCCCGCCCAGCTTTCCGGCGGAGAGCAGCAGAGAGTAGCCATTGCCAGGGCTTTGGCGAAGAATCCCAAGCTGCTGCTCTGCGATGAACCCACAGGAGCTCTTGACTATAATACCGGAAAGGCGGTGCTGAAACTGCTGCAGGATACCTGCAGACAGAAAGGCAGGACAGTGGTGGTCATCACACATAATCAGGCACTGACAGCCATGGCGGACAGGATCATCACGGTAAAGAGCGGTACTGTTGTCGGCATGGTGAAAAATGGCAGGATTGTGGATATAGAAGATATTGAATGGTAGTGTGATATGAAAACGATTTGGAAATCGACATTTCGGGAAATAAAAGAGAGCTTCGGCCGGTTTATGGCTATTCTGGCAATAGTGGCGCTGGGAGTGGGATTTTTTGCCGGGCTTAAGGTGACGAGAGACGCCATGGTGGAAACCACAGGCGATTACCTTGAAGAGCAGGGATTTTATGATTACAGATTGCTGTCCACCCTGGGCTTTGAACAGGAGGAAGTAGAATATCTGCGGCAGCAGTCGGGGGTGTGGGGAGCGGAAGGTGCCGTCTCCTTTGATATTATTTATCAGGATGGAGCGGGTAATGAGAGTGTGGCGAAGGTCCACAGTATTACGGAGGAATTGAACCGTCCGGTGGTCTTAAAGGGGCGGATGCCCGAGAGCGCAGACGAGTGTGTGGTGGATGCCAATATTTTCACAGAGGCTCATATCGGAGAAGTGTTGACCCTGTCTGAAAATAATGAGGAGGAAGATCTGGAACATTTTACCCGCAGGGAATACACCATTGTGGGGATTGTCCAGTCTCCCTTTTATATACAGTATGAAAGAGGAAATACTTCACTGGGAACGGGAAAGGTGAGCGGTTTTATCTATCTGCCCTATGACGGGTTCGATGTGGATTATTATACGGAAATTTTTGTCAAATTTACGGAAGCCTTTCCCCTGTACAGCGATGAATACCGGGATTTTATGGATGAGAAGGAGGCTGTCTGGGAAAATCTTGCTTCGGAAGCGGCTGATATGCGATATCGGAGGGTTCTGGAGAATGCGGAGGAAGAGCTTGCCGAGGCCAGGGCGGAATTTGATATGGAAAAGGCGGATGCAGAGCGGGAGCTTATGGACGCCGAAGCTGAACTTGCGGATGCATGGACGGAGCTTGCGGATGCAGGGGAGCAGCTTGCGGATGGAGAGAGGCAGCTTGCGGATGCCCGGGAGGAGCTTGCGGACGCCCGGAGAACTTTGGCAGACAAGTCCGGAGAGCTTGCTGAGGGTGAGCAGGAGATCGCAGATAATGAGTGGCAGCTGGAAAAGGGAGAGAATGCATTAAAAGAAGGTTTCGCGGAATTGGAATCCGCCAGGGAACGGTTGGAGCAGGCCGAGAAGGAGCTTGCAGAGGGAAGGATACAGCTTGGAGAGCAGAAAGGGGTTCTTGACGAGAAAGATGCGGAAGTGACGGCCGGGGAGAAGGCGCTGGATGAGGCGGAAAGAGCTCTGCAGGTTCAGGAAGATCAGCTTTCACAGCAGAGGCAGGAGCTTGAGGCACAGGAGAAGGCATTAGCCGATCTGTACGGAGAAAATATTCCTGAGGAGCTGGCGGCTCAGATACAATATGCTAAAGAGCAGCTTGAGGCCGGAGAAGGGCAGCTTGAGGCGGGACGTGCGCAGCTTGCACAGAAACGGCAGGAGATCGACGCAGGCAAAGCAGCCATTGCGGAGGGCCGGGCTACGATTGCGGTCTATGAGCAGGAGCTTTTGAAGGCGGAGGAACAGATCAGGGTCGGATGGCAGGAATTGGATAGCGGCCGTGAGCAGCTTGCGGAGGGCCAGGAGGAGGTAAATGAGGGCCGGGCGGCGCTTGCGGATGCCAGAGCTCAGCTCGCGGATGGAAAGAAGCAGCTTGCAGATGCCGAAAAGGAGCTTCAGGAGGCACAGCGGACGATTGCGGAAAAGGAGCAGGAGCTGGAGGACGGACGGAAAGAGTACGAGGACGGTCTGGCGGAATATGAAGATGGTCTGAGGGAATATGAAGAGGGTGTGGCGGAATTCGATGAGAAGATTGCGGATGCACAGCAAAAGCTGGATGACGCGGAACAGGAGCTGGCGGATCTGGAGTCACCTGACAGCTACCTGTTGGGGCGTGATACCAATGTGGGCTATGTATGCTTCGAAAACGATTCCTCCATTGTGGAAGGAATAGCCAATATCTTTCCTGTGTTCTTTTTCCTGGTGGCGGCGCTGGTATGTATCACTACCATGAATCGCATGGTTGAGGAGCAGAGGACTCAGATTGGTGTGCTCAAAGCGCTAGGTTACAGTGAGCGAGTCATTATGTCCAAGTACATGTTCTATTCCGGTGCGGCCGCAGTGATCGGCTGTATTATCGGATATGCGGTAGGTACCTGGCTTTTTCCCAGAGTCATATGGACGGCTTATGGGATCATGTATCGTGTGGATCCCCTGGTTTATGTATTCGACTGGGGGCTTGCGGCCATTTCTCTTATCGTGTCAATTCTCTGTTCCATGGGAACTACCTGGCTGTCCTGCCGCATGGAACTTAAGGAGGTGGCGGCGCAGCTGATGAGGCCGAAAGCGCCGAAAGCGGGAAAGAGAGTATTTCTGGAGTATATGACATTTATCTGGAAACGTCTGGGATTTTTGAGAAAGGTGTCCATACGTAATATCTTCCGGTATCGGAAGCGTCTGATCATGATGGTAATGGGGATCAGCGGATGTACGGCGCTTCTGGTGACCGGTTTTGGAATCAAGGACTCTATCGCGGATGTTGCCGTACAGCAGTTTGAAGAGATACAGACTTATGATCTGAATGTTCTTTTTTCTGAGGATATTTCGGCGGAAACACTTGACAAAATGAAGGATATTGTGGAGAATCCCACTGGAACTGGAACTGGAACTGGAACTGGAACTGGAACTGGAACTGGAACTGGAACTGGAA